>NZ_VWWG01000066.1:0-36350 GCF_011753085.1 Burkholderia sp. Tr-862 | reverse complement strand
CGCGGCGTCGATCGCCGCGTCGGCGTCGGCCACGCCGGCCGCCGGCGCGCGCGACGCAAGCGCGCCCGTCGCGGGGTTGAATCGGTCGAAGGTTCGCCCGTCGCGGGCGGTGCACCACTCGCCCCCGATCAGCATCCGTCTGTCGGTCATGTCGTCTCCTGCCTTGCCTGTCTCTTGCGGTTGCGTCGGCGGTGATATCAGCGCTTGTATGCCTGCAGGCCCGGCTTGATCGCCTTGTCGTCGAGGAACTGCTTCAGCCCCTGCTCGCGGCCGCGCTCCGGATCGCGCAACTGCGCCTGGTCGAGCTTCGCATACAGATAATCCTCGCACTGCTCCCACGTGAGTTCGCGCGAACGCTTGAAGCCATGCTTCGCCGCGCGCAGCACGACCGGGTTCTTGTCCATCAGCCGTGCGGCGAGCGCGATCGTCGCGTCGCGCAGCCCGGCCAGCGGCACGCTGCTGTTCACGAGGCCCATTTCCGCCGCTTCGACGCCGGTGAACGTGTCGCCGGTCATGATGTAGTGCAGCGCGCGGCGATGCCCGACCGTGTCGGCCATCGCCTTGCTGACGAGGTTGCCCGGCGGGATGCCCCAGTTGATCTCCGACAGCCCGAACACCGCTTCGTCCGCCGCGATCGCGAGGTCGCACGCGACGAGCGGCGAGAACCCGCCGCCGAAGCACCAGCCGTTCACCATCGCGATCGTCGGCTTGTTGTACATCCGCAGACGGCGCCACTGCCATTCCGACGCGTCGCGCCGCACCTTTTCCTGCAGCGCGTCGGAGCCGCCGTCGATCTCGCGGAAATATTCCTTCAGATCCATGCCGGCCGTCCACGCGCTGCCCGCGCCGGTCAGCACCAGCACCTTCGCCTCGTCGTCGAACTCGACCGCGTCGAGGACCTGCAGCATTTCCTGGTTCAGCGTCGGGCTCATCGCGTTGCGCTTGTCCGGACGGTTCAGCGTCACCCATGCGATGCCGGCCTCCACGTTCACTTCAACGGTCTGCCAGCGGTTGTCGTACTTGCTCATGTCTGTTCCTGTCGTTCGTTCCTGTGCGATTCGGTGCGCAGCATTCCTGCTGCGGACGGCTTCATTTAATATCAGGCTACCTGATATTGCAAGCGGCACGAGCGCCGGTGTAAACCCGGAGCGGAAGGCGGGCGAAGCGACGGAATCGGGGAACGGTCGGGCGACCGGCAACGCGAACGCGGGCCGCGCGGCCCGCGCCGTGAAGGTTTGAAAAGGGGCGAAAGGGGGTCGGTCAGCCGCGCAGGTTGCGCGAGAACAGTTCGAGCGCGCGCTGCACGTGCGCGGCGTCGTCGGCGGAGATGTCGCCGAGCATGCGTGTCTCGAGCGGGCGCAGCACGGCTTCACATTCACGCAGCATCGCCGCGCCTTCGTCGGTCAGCGTCAGCAGGATAATGCGGCCGTGCGACGGGTCGGCCTCGCGCGTGACGAAGCCGCGGGCGGCCATCACGCTCATCACCTCGTTCGCCGATTGCGGCGTGATCCACGAGCGCTCGGCCAGTTGCGCATTCGACGACGCACCGCGCGCCTCCAGCACGGACAGCGCCGTGTATTGCGCGAGCGTGATGCCGAGCGGTGCGAGCGCGTCGGTCATATGCCGGCGCAGCAGCCGGTCGAGACCGCCGATCACGTAGGTCAGACGCTGCGGCGCGCGCGCCTTCGGCTTGTCGCCCGTCGCGCGGGCGGCGTTCTTCGCGGTGTTCTTCGGATGCGCGGGCTTGGTCGGTGCGGAACTCATGGTGCGGGCGGGATGGAATTGCGGGCCATCTTACCAGCACGTCGACAGGGCGAACGGGGTGTTCCGGGAAGTCGGACGACCGGTGGGACGGCCGCCGCGCGCTCATGCATGCGCGGCGGGCCGCGAGCGTGACAGTGAAGCCCGCTGCGTCAGCGGCATCCCATGAACGGGATCCAATCCGCGATCAGCCGCGCGGCGCGCCCACGAATCGCGCAGTCGGCAACCCCGCATAGCGCGTCTGCGCAACGAACACGCCGCCGGCGTCGGCGTCGCTCGCCAGCGCGTCGTCGCTCAACCCGACGCGCGCGCTCGTCACGTACAACCGGCCTTCGCCATCGAGCGTCACGCAGCTCGGCTGCGCGGTCGGCACCGCGATGCGTTCCGTCTCGACGCCGTCCGCGGCGTAGCGCACCACCCGCCGGCCGCCCCACTGCGCGTTCCACAGGCCGCCGTCGCGGTCCATCGTCGAGCCGTCCGGGTCGCCGTCCGCATCGGTCAGCCGCACGAACGGCCGCACGCCGGCCACACCGGCGCGGCCGTAATCGCACACGAGGATTTCACGCACGAGCGAATCGCAGAAGTACATCTTCGAGCCGTCCGGCGAGAACGCGATGCTGTTCGCGATCGCGGCCGGCGGCAACGCGAGCCGTTCGAGCGTGAGGTCGGCATTGAGCCGGTAAAACCCGCCGACCGCGCGCGGCGGGTCACCGCCCTCGTCCTTCATCCCGAACACGAACGCGCCGGACGGATCGCAGCGCCCGTCGTTCAGGCGCGTCGGCAACTCGGGTTCGACGTCGACAATCCGAGTGAACGCGCCGCTGCGCAGGTCGAAAAACGCGAGATGCGTCGCGAGCCCGACGAGCAGCACGTCCGGATCGTGCGTCAGCGCGAAGCACGCAAGCCTTTCGGGCATCGGCCACTGCGCGAGGTCCGAACCGTCCGCGCGGCAGCGCCACAGTTGCGCGCCTTCGATATCCACCCAATACAGCGCGTGCGTCTTGTCGCACCACGTCGCGCCTTCGCCGAGCGTGTTGCGGGTGTCCGCCAGCCGCGTCGCCGACGCGGCCGGATCAATCTGTTGCATTCCGTCTCCCGATACTTGTTGCATTCGCAGGCAGCCGCGCATTCGTCAGATCTTCATCGCGCGCCGCTGGTTGCGACGATACTGGTCGAACAGCACCGCGAGCAACAGAATTCCGCCGCGTATCAGATATTGGTAAAAGGTCGGCACGTTCAACAGGCTCATCGCGTCCTGCACGGAGCCCATGATCAGCACGCCGACCAGCACGCCGGAGATCGTCGCCACGCCGCCCGTCAGCGACACACCGCCGAGCACGCACGCGGAGATCACGCCCAGCTCGAGGCCGACCGACGTCTTCGGGTCGCCAAGGCTCATCCGCGACGCGAGCATCACGCCGGCGAAGCCGGTCACGAGCCCTTGCAACACGAACACCGCGATCTTGATGCGCATCACCGGCAGCCCCGCGAGCAGCGCGGCCTCGCCGTTGCCGCCGACGGCCAGCACGTTCTTGCCGAACACCGTCTTGCGCAGCAGGAAGCCGAACACGACGAAGCCAATGATGTTGCTCCAGATCGGATACGAGATGCCGAGGAACGAGCCGGCGCCGAGCTCGAAGAAGCGCTCCTCGGAGATCATCACCGCGTCGCCGTTCGACGTAATGAACGCGAGCCCGCGCACGACTTCCATCATCGCGAGCGTGACGATCAGCGAATTGATCCGCCAGCGCGCGATCAGCACGCCGTTCACGAGCCCGACCGCGCCGCCCGCGAGGATGCCGGCCACGGTGCCGAACAGCACGCTGTGTGTCGCGGTGATCAGCGTCGACGCGACGACGCCCGAGAACGCGACGATCGATGCGACCGACAGGTCGACTTCGCCGAGCGCGAGCACGAACATCATCGTCACCGCGATCGAACCGATCAGCGTGACCGACAGCAAGAGGCCCTGGATGTTGCGCGGCGTGAGGAAGTCCGGCACGGTCAGCGACAGCGTCGCGAACAGCACGAGAAACACCATCACGATGCCGGAGCGGTTGATCAGTTGCCACACGCCGCCGCGCGCTCGCGCGGGCGCGGCCGTGGCATCCGGGGACGGGGAAGTGCGTTGGGGTTGCATTGCCTGGCTCATATCAGTTCAGTTGCTTTCCGGTTGACTGCACGGCGCTAACGCGGCAGCGCGAGCTTGATCAGCGCGTCGGGCGTCGCCTGCGCCTTCGCGACTTCGCCCGCGATCCGTCCTTCCTTCATCACGATGATCCGGTCCGACACGCCGATCACCTCGGCCAGGTCGCTCGACACGAGGATCACCGTGCGGCCCGCTTCCGCGAGTTCGTAGAACAGGTTGTAGATTTCCGCGCGCGCGCCGACATCGATGCCGCGCGTCGGCTCGTCCATCAGGAACACGTCGATGCGCTCGGCCAGCCAGCGCGCGAGCACGACCTTCTGCTGGTTGCCGCCCGACAGCGCGCCGATCGGCGTGTCGCCGTCGCGGGTCTTGATCGCGAGCCGCTCGATGTAGCGTTGCGCGAGCTCGCGTTCGCGCCGCGCGTCGAGCAGCACGCGCGCCGGGCTGAAATGACGGCGCGCGCTGATGTTCAGGTTGTCGGCCACCGACGCGATCGCGACGATGCCTTCCTGCTTGCGATCCTCCGGGCACAGCGCGATGCCGGCGCGCACCGCATGGCGCGGGCTCGAAAACGCGACGCGCTTGCCGCCCAGCTCGACGTGGCCGCCGCTCGGGCGCGTCGCGCCGTACAGCAGCTTCATCAGCTCGGAGCGGCCCGCGCCGACGAGCCCGAAGAAGCCGACGATCTCGCCGCGGCGCGCGGCGAACGACACCGGTTCGGACAAGCCGGGCCCGGTCAGCCCCTTCGCCTCGATCATCACGTCGCCGGCCGTGCGCGGCCGGTAGCCGTACACGTCCTCGATCGAGCGGCCGACCATGCAGCCGATCAGCTGGTCGCGATCGAGATCGGCGACCGATTCGAACGTCTCGATGCGGCGGCCGTCGCGGAACACCGTCACGCGGTCGCACAGCGCGTCGACTTCCTCCATCCGGTGCGTGACGTAGATGATCGCGCGCCCCTCCGCGCGCAGCGAACGGATGATCCGGAACAGCTGTGTCGTCTCGCGCGCGGACAGCGAACTCGTCGGTTCGTCGAACGCGATCACGCGCGCGTCGCGCATCAGCGCCTTACCGATCTCGATCATCTGGCGCTGGCCGATCGACAAATACTTCACCGGGATGTCCGGATCGATGTGCTCGCCGAGACGCTCCAGCGCATCGAGCGCCCGCACCGCGAGCGCGCGCTCGTCGACCACGCCGAGTCGGCTCGGCAGCTGCCCGAGCATCAGGTTCTCCGCGACCGTCAGCTCCGGCACCAGATGCAGCTCCTGGTAGATGATCGCGATGCCGGCCTCGAGCGCGGCGCGCGTCGACGCGAAGCGCTGCACCGTGCCGTTCAGCGTCAGCGTGCCGGCCTGCGGCTGGTTCACGCCGGACAGCACTTTCAACAGCGTCGACTTGCCCGCGCCGTTCTCGCCCATCAGCCCGTGCACTTCGCCCGCGCGCACCGACAGCGACACGGCATCGAGCGCGCGCACGCCCGGGAACGTCACCGTGATCCCGTCGAGCGCGAGCAGCGCGCCGCCGGGCGGCGGCGCGGCGGCGCCGTGCTGGGCCGCGTCATCGTTGCCGGACACGGCCGTCATCGTCTGCATCGTCATCGCGTCGTCGCCTCGCACGCTCAGATGCCGAGCTCGGTGCGCACGGCCTGCCAGTTCGCGCGCGTCATCAGCTTGCCGCTCGTCTGCGTGTCGGCCGGCGGCGTCTTGCCGTTGCGGATCCAGTCGACGAGGTTCTGCGTGCTGTCCTTGCCGTGGTTCGTCGAGCTGACCGCGATCGTCCCGTAGAAGCCGGTCGGCTCCTTCTTCTGGAATTCGGCGAACGCCTCGCCCGCGCCGTTGATGCCGACGCCGATCACGTCGGCCGCCGGGATGTGCAGCTGTTCGGTCGCGCGCACCGCGCCGAGCACGGTTTCCTCGTTCAGCGCGTAGACCACCCACTTCTTCACGTTCGGATGGCGCGCGAGCACGGGCGCGGCGGCGCTGAAGCCGCCTTCGTCGTCGGTCGTCTTCTGCGGCGCGTCGAAAATGTTCTCCTTGCGGAAGCCGTTCGCGAGCAGCGCCTGCGTCGCGCCGTCGGTGCGCAGCTTCGCGGTCGGCAGCTCGTAGTTGGTGATGCGCAGCGCGCCGACTTCCTCCGGCTTCCAGCCGCGCCGCTTCATCTCGTCGGCGATCGCCTGGCCGACCTGGTTGCCGATCTTGATCGCCGACATCCCGAGATGCGGCACGTTCGACAGCGGCTTGCCGGTCGAGTCGACGAGCTGGTCGTCGACGGTCACGAACTTCATGTTGTAGCGCTTCGCGCGCGCGGCGATCGCCGGCCCGAGGCGCACGTCGGGCGCGCAGATCACGAAGCCCTGCGCGCCTTGCGAGCCGAGGTTGTCGATCGCGGCGAGCACCTTCTCGCCGTCCGGCGTGCCGATCTTCACGACCGAGAAGTTCTCCTTCTGGCCGAGCGTGGCGGCCGCGTTCTGCTCGTTGATGAACCATGCCTGCTCGGGCATCTTCACCAGGAAGCCGATCTTCAGCGGCGCATCGGCGTGCGCGGCGCCCTGCATCCCGAGCGGCGCGAGGCAAAGCGCGGCCAACAGTGCGCGCAGGGTGTGTCGGCGAGTCATGCGGTTCATGCGGTGTCTCCTTGTATTGGCTTGGGTCTTCAACATCCGTCGTACACGGTCGCGCTCGCGATGGTGCGCGCCGGCACCTTTTCAGCGGCCGAACGCGTCGGTGCCGACGCGCCGCCCGAACAGGAACGCATCGGCGACGAGCCGCAACGGCCGTACGTCGACGTCGCTTTCGCCGCGCGCGATCAGCGCGCGGAAGTGAGCATACAGCGCCGGATACTCGCGCTGCGGGCCGATCTCGACCGGCTCGCCGCCGATCGACAGTTGCGCGCCGCCGCGGCTGATCGCGAGCACGCCGTCCGACGTGTCGACCGCGATCTCCCATTGCTCGACGGGGCCGTGCCGCCAGTCGAATTCCGCGTGCACGGGCACGCCGTCCGTATCGGCGCAATCGAGTTCGGCCGCGATCGGCGTCTGCACGTCGCTCGGCACGTAGAGCGTCGCTTCGCGCAGCACGAGCTCGCGCGGCAGGATCCGCGTGACGATCGACAGCGCGTTGATGCCGGGATCGAACACGCCGAGGCCGCCCGGCTCCCAGATCCACTGCTGCCCCGGATGCCAGCGCCGCACGTCTTCCTTCCAGCGCACCTGAACCGCGCGGATCGTACGCGTCGCGAGCCACGCGCGTGCCGGCTCAACCGCGCTCGCGCAGCGCGAATGCCAGGTCGCGAACAGCGTGAGGCCGCGTTCGCGCGCGAGCGCGTCCAGCGCGGCCACTTCGCCCAGCGTCGCGCCCGGCGGTTTCTCGAGCATCACGTGCTTGCCGGCTTCGAGCGCCGCGCGTGCCTGCGCGTAGCGCACCTGCGGCGGCGCGCATAGCGACACCGCCTCGAGCTCGCGCTCGGCGGCCAGCAGCGCACCCAGCTCCGGATAATTGCGCACGCCGTTGACTTCCGCGTGACGGCTCGCGCACGCGGTCAGCGCGAAGCCCGGTTCGGCGGCGATTGCGGGCAAATGCTGGTCACGCGCGATCTTGCCGATCCCGATCACGCCCAGCGAAATCACCTTGCTCATCTGCGTTCCTCCTTCGCTACTCGGTCAGTGCGCCCAGCGCAGCACGAGCGGATCGAGCCGGCGCGCAATCGCGAGCAGCTCCGCGCGCGTGTCCGGATGCAGTTCCGACATCGGATGCCGCGGCCGCTCGCACGCGATCACACCGCCTTCGCGCATCAGCGCCTTCGCGGTGAGAATGCCGGACTGGCGGTTCTCGTGATTGATCAGCGGCAGCCACGCCTGGTAGCGTGCGTACGCGTCGTCCTGCCGCCCTTCGCGCCACGCTTCGAGGATCGGCCGGATGCCGTCCGGATACGCGCCGCCCGTCATCGCGCCGGTCGCGCCGGCATGCAGGTCGGCGAGCAGCGTGATCGCCTCCTCGCCGTCCCACGGCCCTTCGATTGCGTCGCCGCCGAGCCGGATCAGCTCGCGCAGCTTGTTCGCGGCGCCGGGCGTCTCGATCTTGAAGTACGCGACCTGCTCGATCTCGCGCGCCATCCGCGCAAGCAACGGCGCGGACAGCACGGTGCCGCTCGCGGGCGCATCCTGAATCATGATCGGGATGTCGATCGCATCCGACACGCGCGCATAGAAGTCGACGATCTGCGCTTCGGGCACGCGGAACGTCGCGCCGTGATACGGCGGCATCGTCATCACCATCGCCGCGCCGAGCTGCTGCGCGCGCAGGCTGCGCGCCGCGCACACCTGCGTGCTGTAGTGCGACGTCGTGACGATCACCGGCACGCGGCCGGCGACGTGTTCGAGAATCGTGCGCGTGAGCACGTCGCGTTCGTCGTCGGTGATCGCGAATTGCTCGGAGAAGTTCGCGAGGATGCACAGCCCGTCCGAGCCCGCATCGATCATGAAATCGACCGCGCGCTTCTGGCTCGCGAGGTCGAGCTCGCCGGTCTCGGAAAACGTCGTCGGGACGACGGGGAAGATGCCGCGATAGCGCGGTGTGCTGCTCGATGTCATGGTTCGGGTCCTGCGTCGGTCGAATCGGCGTTCAGCCGGAAAAACAAGGCGTTCAGGATTCGCGGGCGAATGCGCCCGCGGCCGGCTCGGGCCCGCGCAGCGCGGCCCGGACCACGAACGTCATCAGCACCGCGAACAACAGCGTCGCCGCGAGAAAGTACAGGCCGGCCGCGAGACTGCCGGTCGATGCCTTGATCAGGCCGATGCCGTACGGCCCGAAGTAGCCGCCGAGATTCGCGAGCGAATTGATCGCGGCGATGCCGACCGCCGCACTCGTGCCGGTCAGGAATTCGCCGGGCAGCGCCCACACGACGGCCTGGATCGAATAGAGCGAGAACGCGGTGAGGCAGATGAAGGCGAACTGCAGCGCGGGCTGCCGCACCCATGCGCTCGCGGCCATCGTCACGGCGGCCGCCGCCGACACGACGACGATGTGCCAGTAGCGCTCGCGCTTGCGGTCCGAATGGCGCGGCACGACGAGCAGGCCGACCACCGCGAACAGATACGGCACCGCGGACAGCAGCCCGGTCGCCGCATCGCCGGCGCCGAATGCGTGGATGATCGTCGGCAGCCAGAGCGACAGCCCGTAGATGCACAGCGGAAACGGCAGGAACAGCGCGGCGAGCAGCAGCACGCGGCGATCGCGCAGTGCGGCGAGCGGATTGCCGTGCGAAGCGGGTCGATACGTGTCGCGGTCGGCGGCGAGCTGCCGCGCGATCCAGCGGCGCTGGTCGTCGTTCAGCCAGCGCGCATGCGCGGGCGACTCGGGCAACAACCGAAGCGTGGGCCATGCGAGCAGCACGGCCGGCAAGCCGCTGACGACGAACAACGTCTGCCAGTCCGACAGGCCGAACCACCCGTGCGTCGACAGCAGCCACCCGGCGAGCGGGCCCGTCACGATGCCGGCGAGCGGCTGCGCGAGCACGAGCAGGCCGATCACGCGGGCACGGTCGCGCATCGGGAACCATTGCGTGAGGAAGTACAGGATGCCGGGATACAGGCCGGCTTCGGCCGCGCCAAGCAGGAAGCGCAGCACGTAGAAACTGGCCGGCCCCTGCACGAGTGCCATCGCGATCGTGATCACGCCCCACGTCGCGAGGATGCGCGCGAACCAGACGCGTGCGCCGAAGCGTCCGAGCGCGAGGTTGCTCGGCACTTCGCACAGGAAGTAGCCGATGAAGAACAGTCCGGCGCCGAGCCCGTACGCGGCATCGCCGAGGCCGATCGCCGCGTTCATGTGCAGCTTCGCGAAGCCGACCACGGTACGGTCGACGTAGGCGACCACGTAGATCAGCGCGAGGAACGGCACCAGCTTGCGCGTGAGCAGGCGGGTCAGTTGCCGTTCGTCGACGGCTGCCGGCGAATCGGACTGTTCCGCCACGGCGTGTGCGGGCGTGTACTGCGTCGTCATCTTGTCTCCTGTCGGCCCCCGTTAGCGTCTTGGCGCTTACGGGGGCCCCATGCTTCGCGGTCGGCCTCCGTTGGCGCTTTAGCGCTTGCGAGGGCCCCTTGCTTCGCGGTCGACGTACGCTGGCGCTTCAGCGCTTACGTACATCCCATACTTTGCGGCCGGCCCGGATGAGCGCCCTGCCACAGCCAGCACTTCACCGTGCTTCCCTCAGGCCCCGCCGCCATCCGTTTGTCTCAATGCGAATGGCTCGGCACGTCCGCGCCGCGCATGCCGACCAGGAAGTCCAGATCGCACCCCTCGTCGGCCTGCAGCACGTGATCGATATACAGCCGCGCGTAGCCGCCCTTGCCGACCTGCCCGGCCACGCCCGGCGCCGCAGTCGGATCGACGTCGGACAGGCGGCGCTGCAGTTCGTCGTCCGGAATGTCCAGGTGCAGCGTGCCGGCCTCGCAGTCGAGCTCGATCCAGTCGCCGTTGCGCACGGCGGCGAGCGGCCCGCCCGCGGCCGCTTCCGGCGCGACGTGCAGCACGACCGTGCCGTACGCGGTGCCGCTCATCCGCGCGTCCGAGATCCGTACCATGTCCTTCACGCCCTGGCGCAGCAGCTTCGGCGGCAGTCCCATGTTGCCGACCTCGGCCATCCCCGGATAACCGCGCGGCCCGCAGTTCTTCAGCACCAGCACCGAACTCGCATCGACGTCGAGCGCTTCGTCGTTGATCGTCGCCTTGTAGTGATCGAGGTTCTCGAACACCACCGCGCGACCGCGATGCTTCAGCAGCTCGGGGCTCGCCGCCGACGGCTTCAGCACTGCGCCGCGCGGCGCGAGATTGCCGCGCAGGATGCAGATCCCGCCGTCGGCGATCAGCGGCCGGTCGAGCGGGCGGATCACCTCGTCGTCGTAGTTCGGCGCTTCGCGCACGTTGTCCCACAGCGACTTGCCGTTGACGGTCAGCGCGTCGGGGTGCGGCAGCAGCCCGCCTTCGCCGAGCCGGCGCAGCACGGCCGGCAGGCCGCCCGCGTAATAGAACTCCTCCATCAGGAAGCGCCCGGACGGCATCAGGTCGACGATCGTCGGCGTGTCGCGGCCGATGCGCATCCAGTCCTCGAGTTCGAGCGGCACGCCGATGCGGCCGGCGATCGCCTTCAGGTGGATCACCGCGTTGGTCGAGCCGCCGATCGCCGCGTTCGCGCGGATCGCGTTCTCGAACGCCGCGCGCGTCAGGACCTTCGACAGCACGAGCCCTTCGAGCGCCATCCCGACGATCCGGATACCGGACATGTGCGCGAGCACGTAGCGGCGCGAATCGACGGCCGGAATCGCCGCGTTGTGCGGCAGCGCCACGCCGAGCGCCTCGGCCATGCACGCCATCGTCGACGCGGTGCCCATCGTGTTGCAGGTGCCGGCCGAGCGCGACATGCCGGCTTCGGCCGACAGGAAGTGATGCAGGTCGATCTCGCCCGCCTTCAGCGATTCGTGCAGTTGCCAGACGGCGGTACCCGAACCGATGTTCTTGCCCTCGAGCTTGCCGTTCAGCATCGGGCCGCCCGACACGACGATCGCCGGCACGTCGCAGCTCGCCGCGCCCATCAGCAGCGCGGGGGTCGTCTTGTCGCAGCCGGCGAGCAGCACGACCGCGTCGATCGGATTGCCGCGGATCGCTTCCTCGACGTCCATCGACGCCAGGTTGCGCGTGAGCATCGCGGACGGCCGCAGGTTCGATTCACCATTCGAGAACACCGGGAACTCGACCGGGAACCCGCCCGCCTCGAAGATCCCGCGCTTCACGTGCTCGGCGAGCTTGCGGAAGTGCGCATTGCACGGCGTCAGTTCGGACCACGTATTGCAGATGCCGATGATCGGCCGACCGTCGAACTCATGATCGGGGATGCCCTGGTTCTTCATCCAGCTTCGATACATGAAGCCGTTCTTGTCGTTCGTGCCGAACCATTGGGTGGAGCGCAGCCTGGGTTTTGTTGCCGACATCGTCAGTCCTGTGGTGACGGGATACCGGCGCAGTCTAGGCAGAATTTTGATAACTCGCTAATGACGTTTTAGGCGATTACGATATCGATTCCGATATCGATATAAACCCGTACCATGCTCGAAGCCAGCCCATGGGGAAACCGCAGCCGCCTGAAGACGCGCCAGCTCCTGCTGGTCGTCGCGCTCGCCGACGAAGGCAGCATTCACCGCGCGGCGGCCGCGCTGAACATGACGCAGCCGGCCGCGTCGAAGCTGCTGCGCGAGCTCGAGGAATCGATCGGCGCGGTGCTGTTCGAGCGCCTGCCGCGCGGGATGCGGCCGACGCTGTATGGCGACGCGCTGATCCGCCACGCGCGCGCGGCGCTCGGCAGCCTCGACCAGGCGCGCGAGGAGCTGGCCGCGCTGAAGGCCGGCCATCTCGGGCATGTGGCGGTGGGTGCGATCACGTCGCCGGGGTTGCGGCTCGTGCCGCCGGCCGTCGCCGCGGTGAAGGGCACGCATGCAAACGTGCGCGTGTCTGTCGCGATCGACACGAGCAATGTGCTGCTCGAACACCTCGCGCAGGACAAGCTCGACATCGTGCTCGGCCGGCTGTCGGCCGAACACGACAAGCTGCACCTGCGCTACGAGCCGCTGACCGGCGAGCCGGTCGCGGCGGTCGTGCGGCCCGGCCATCCGCTGCTCGCGCAGGCGCCGCTGTCGCTTGCCGACGTGCAGCGTGCCGCGTGGGTCATGCCGCCGGCCGGCAGCGTGCTGCGCCACCGCTTCGAGCTCGTGTTCCAGCGCGCGAGCCTCGCGCCGCCCGCGAACGTCGTCGAGACGGCCGCGCTGCTGTTCATCACGCAGTTGATCGAGCAGAGCGACATGATCGCGGTGCTCGCGGAGGACGTCGCGCTGTACTACGCGCGACATGGCATCGTGTCGGTGCTGCCGCTGGAGATGGATTGCCGGATGGACGATTTCGGGATCATCACGCGCACCGACCGGCTGCATTCGCCGGCCGTCGCGGTGATGGCGGAGGCGATTCGGGCAGCTGCGCGAGAGGTGTATGGGGTGGGGGTGTGAGGCCGATGCGGAATTAAGCGGCGCTCAGTCAGAGCGTTGTCCTTGCGTCGGTGCGAACCGTGGCGGCGCCACGCGGACGGAGCGGAGACGGCTCGTGACGCCACGACAGCAGCGCCATGACTCCGTTGCGGCTGATCTTCTGGAATATGCTCCGGCGCGCTGAACAGCCTTATGAAACCTCTTCTTATCAAGTACCGACACAAGCGCGCCGTCTGTATTCGGCGCGTGACAAACCTCTGCGTGCAATCAATTCTTCTCTTCTATACCGGGAACCGCTCAATCGCGCGTCTCACGACCTCTTGAAATTCTCCGCGTTTCAAAATAACTTGCCGAACGCTGCCGAGGTCTTTCTTGACACCAGCGATTAGCTTCGCCTGCTCTCCCAGCTCCACAAGAAATAGGTAACACCCTTCATCAGAGAGACTTTCCGGTGATACGAGGTGTTTGAAATCGCTGACTTCGGCATCCGAATCGAGCGAAGGAAAAGCAAGTTTGCAAAGCCGCTCATATGCGAAATCCGGGGGTAAATTAAAAATTTCCTCGTTTTCGACGGGATAGTTCATGGAGTGCAGCAGACTAAGGCCATGAAGATCAACTCCAAGAGTAGACCGCATGGACCAAATTAGCTCTCCTGCGACGAAGCAGCCAAAGCATCCGTTCTTGAAACTATCGGTCGACCAAGATTCAACTGAGTCGAACCAAATGGCGAACGTGTCAGGGTTGCCAGATAGCATCTATTTCCTCTTAAATCCAATCAATGGTCTTCCGCCGATCGAAATCTTAGCAGTCTTTGTCTCCCGCCTTACTCGCGAGCAATGGATTTCTATCATTGAAGTACACTTCTTGATCCGGCATTTTCCTGACGAAAAATCCTGCGAAGACCATGCGGATTCGCTCGCGCAAATCATATACCTTCTCGAGATCAATGTTTTCTATCTCGTACGAATCGTTCTGGTCGAGATGAGAACAAATAGCATTCGTCACAAAATCGAAAATATGAAAAACTTCCGCGTACAGATCGACTGCGATCGTCCCTTCGTGGGCGAGTGCATACAACGCCGACTCCAGTAGCCAATATTGTTCGTCTTCCCAGATTCCTCGCTCGTGCAAGACACCAGAAAAGGATTTTGCGTCGTAGGCAGGCGATGCGAAGACATTTTTTTTAACAATAGCTCTCGGGTCCATTCTTTCGCTCCAGTTTTGCATTTCACTTGATCTTAATCCTGCGCCCCTGCCCTGCATCAGTCTTATCTAAAACGCGGGAGCGGAATTAAGCGGCGCTCAGCCGGAGCGTTGTCCTTGCGTCGGTGCGAACACTGGCAACGCCACGGGGACGGCGCGGAGACGGCTCGTGACGCCACGACAACAGCGCAGTGATTGACGCGGTCGGAAAATCTGTCGGTTCCCGATCCTCGCCGCCGCCGTCCCCGACGACGACGGGCCGAGTATCGGATCGCGCTTCCTTCTTCAGAACTGTGCGGTGACCTGAAAACCAACCGCCACGCGAGCCGTAGGAAACCCGGACGGCTTGTAGATCGGCGTGCCGGCAAACAGGTCGTAACCGTAGGCACCCAAGCGAGTCGCGACGCTGCCCTTCAAGCCGATTACTGCCCCTGCCAGTTGCGTGCCGACGAGGGCGACCGGCTGCGGGCCCCACACGCGACCGTAGTCGATCCCTGCATATACCGCTTGCCCCGTCTGGCCGATTGGCGCCTGCAATTCATTGCGCCAATAGAAGCCACGGGAGGCGGCCAGCATCGTCTCCCCGTCGAATCCGCGTACGGTGTAACGACTGCCGATCGTCAGATCGTCGATGTAGTACAGCGTGTTGCCCGTGTACTGTCCGTGGAACGTCGTCACGTAGCGGAACGGCTGCTGCGCGATTGCGAACGGCACCGACAGATTCGCGTCGAGCACGGCCATCTTGTAGCGGTAGGTCGGGCCGCCGTCTGCTGCGAGGCTGTCGCCCTGCGCACCGAACGCGCCGATACCCTGCCGGTACGCGAGCGTCCCGTCGAACTGAGCGTTGCCGAAATAATGGCGATCAGTCAGGCCGAACTCGACGAACGTGTTGTTGCGGCGCTGCTGCGGAATTTCCGTATCTTCGATGAAGCTCTGGCCGAATCGGCGCGACAGGCGGAACTGCGCGCCGAACACGTCGTTCTGGCTGCGCGACAGCACGCGGTTCAGCTTGAAATCGACCGTCTTCGAATTGCCGCTCGCGATGAATGTCTGATTCACGCCGGCGATCTGCTGGTAGTACGTGTTCGTGTACGCCGACAGCGTCGCGGTCCAGTAGCCCCACGGGATCGAATAAAAACCGTTCCAGCCGTGCGAGCCGAGCCGCTTGTCGCCGAATTCGAGGTCCTGGCTCACGCCGATGTTGAAGATGTCGTTCAGGCCCAGGGGGTTGTCTATGCCGAGCGACAGATTGCCCTGCAGGCGACCGGTCGCGCGCGTGCCCGAGTTGTCGATCGACGCGACGACCGTCCACGGTTTGCCGCGCTTCACGTCGAGTACGACATCGCTTTCGCCCGGCACGTCGGCGGGGACGATCTGCATCGACACGTCCTGGCTCGTCACGCGCTTCATTTGCTCGAGGCCTTGTTCGAGATCGCGCAGGTTCAGCAGTTCGCCGTCGCGCGTCGGAAAGGCAGTTTTCCACGTGCCGCGGAGTTTTTCGTCGACGAAGCGCACATGGCGGATTACGCCGGGAATCAGTGAAAACTTGAGAGTGCCGGTAGACAGGTCCTGTTCGGGCACAAGCACGCGCGTGGTGACATACCCGCGCGCAAGGATCGCTTGCGACAGGCCCTTGACCAGCACATCGATGCCTCGCTTGCCGACGCACGCACCCGAGTAATGTTCGAGCCATTCGCGTGCGAACGCGAAGCGATCCATCGGCAATGCCGACGCGCCTTGCGCCTTCGCTGCGCTGGGCAACGCGTCCGGTACGTCCAGCGCAAACCGGTCGATCCGAAAACAGGGCGTTTCGGCCGGAATCGCGGGATACGCTTCGACACTCGGCACCTCGGAACGAACCGAAGGCGCGTGCACCGCAGCGTCGCGCTGCTGTGCGTCGCGTTGCTGTTGCGCTTGGCGATCCTGCTCCGCGTTCGCGCGCGCGGCAGCAGCCTGGTCGGCGGGTGTCGGGGCTTGCTGCGCCTGCACGGTGATCGCCATCAACGCGGCGAACGGCATGGTCGCCAGCTGTTTGGTTATTGTCATTTGGTGGTTAGTTTTTACACTGGCCCGATACTGTGGCTATTTGACCACTTTGCCGACCTCAATCGTAAACACAAGGTCTTCGAAATCCGGATCACCGATGCCGTCGCTGCAATGGAACGCAATATGACGATCGGCTCTTTTCACCAACATCCCAGCATTTCCGATCCATGCGTGCGAAACATCATCATGCTTCCAAACATTCCAAACTTTTAGGGTGGCCTTCCCCCCCTTCTTAATGGTCACGTTCAGCGGAATATGCTTCGGGCTATGATCCGCCCATATGAAAAAATCCGTCAGGATTTGATTGTTAACCTCGACATTACAATTCAATGCCTTTATTTTAATTCCTTGACTTGTCGATTTCTTATTAGACACAAAATCAAGGGACAGCACGGTTTCACCAGAAAACAGGTCGAGCTCATACAAGCTGTATGTTTCCCGCCCGTCAACCTCAATTTTGGGGGCTCTGGCTTCTTGGAAGCGCTGCGCTAATGAGACGTTCGTCATATCAATATCGCCGCAAATAGTAATTCCTGCCTCATTTGCCGGCCCTCGGAAAACTTGATCAAAGGATCACTTAGCCCAATAGTTGCGTAGGTCGATGCCGCCTCAAAAGGTGTTTTGAAAAGCACCACCAATCGAATGATCCGTCTGTTTTCGCATTTTTACGCCACCCCTGTTGAATAGACCCAAAGACCTTCTCGAAATGATCGATAATTGTAACTTCATTGCCCCGCTAGTTTGGCACCTGGCAACAACGACGAGCGGGATTTTTTTTGGCCTCTCGCATTCTTATGAATTGACCTATTAATAAACCAGATCACTGATTTATTCCCTTGATTTTATCAAGTCATTCCTTAAACCCATATTCGGTCGGAATTTTCCAATCATCACTCGGAAACTCAGGCCAACCGAAGCGAGGATCGGCATAAGCTTTTTTTACGTCATGCATTAAGCCATCAAAGAAACCCGATAGGCCCTGAAGAGCAATGCCAGCATGGATTAATCCAGCTTTTGCCGTCAACTTGTCCCCCTTATTCATGGCGGACTCATACAGGTCTAGGGCATCCCGAACGCGACCTATTTCTTTCGCGAACAATTCATCTTGATCCCTCTTCCAGTTGATATACCACTCCAGATCGTCCGCTTCTTCGTTGTACGCACGCAGATCAGCATCGGTCAAGCCGTGTGACAGCGCCAAGTCCCGCAATAAGGTTTTGATTCGATTCAGTTCCATAGCTCTCACTTAACGTTAATCCTGCGTCCTTGCCCTGCATTCGTTTTGGACTGGTTCACCGTCCCGTCCAAGTTCACGACGGCACTGAATCTCCCCCTACTATCAAATACTTCGAGATGATCCTTGTGCATTCCATCGAGGTAAAAATAATCGCCCTGCCTGATGGCACCAACGTTTTCCGTAGCCTTATAAATGCTCTGACCGTCGATTTGTGTCAGCCTCGTCTTTTGTGAAGCGTCTTTCAGGTCCGATCCAAATCCCGGTGTACCCAAAAACGCGCCCATGTTACCGACGCCACCCTGATTCGGCTTGTAACCCGCCATCGTGAGTGGGTCGTTCATCATCTGCTGAAGCCAGTCAGGCGTCAGCGCCGTGATGATGGCCTCAACCGCTCTTTGCACACCAAGCGGACTGATCAGCGGTCCGGCCTTCGCACTCGAATCAAGCTCAGTCGAATTGTCGATAATGGCATTGTCACCCTTATCCCGGCTTTGTCCCGTGAAACCGGGAAGCTTGAATCCTGACAGCCAAGTAGGCGGTGGCGCCATTTGCAGCGGCGCCGCCTGGTTATTCTCGACTTCGATCTTAGCCGTCCCTGCCGCCGTCGCGATATCCTGCCCTGATATCGCCGCAACGCCAGCAACCAGACTGGACACGAGATTGTCACGGGCTTCGCGCTCTTTTGCCGACATGGCGGTCGTCGGAGCCATCAAGCTGCCGATCACCGAGCTCGCAGCGGCTCCCATCGCACCAGCACCACATGCTTGACCGCCTGCGGCCGCGCCCGCACACCCCACGATCGCATGAAGTGCCGCGCGTGCCGCCTCACTGTCGAGGCTGTCGGCGATTTGCTTGACCTGATTCGCGCCAAGCTGTTGCACGTATGCGATCGTCGCATTCTGCGCGAATTGGCCAAGCCCACCCGTCACATTGCCGCCTGCAGCTACCGACAGGGCCGTAAGCACCTGACGATACGTGCCGCTCGGTCCCCAGTTGGCGTTCAGTTCGTTGGCGCGCTGCTGGGCGGCCGCGCGTTCCTCCGGCGTCAGATTCGGGTTGTTCGCGGCGGCCTTTGCTGCGTCCGCTTCGGCCGCTCGATTCGCGACGAATGTCCCAGCCTGATTGATAAACTGACTCGTAATGTCGAAGCCGGCCTGAATCTTGTCCTTGTCGAAGATCGGCGCGAGCGCACCACCGGTGTTCGACGTATCGCGATTGACGCTGGCGACCGCTTCGGCGGCCGTCTGCCCCGTCAATTGCTGCTGCTTCGCACCGTCGGTGATGGTAATGGCGCCGCCACTGATACCGCTCTTCGTGGTCGAATTCGCATCGCCGGACGCACTGAGGGCCACCGGTGGCGCTACCTGCAATCCGCCGTCGCCTTTCGGCAGCGTCGTCCCCGGCACCGGGTTCACGTTGGTCGCCGTGCCTTTCTGATCCTTGCCGATTTGCCCGCCGACACCGCCAGACAGTCCGATCGAGGACGCGTCGTACGACGCATGGTTTTCGATATCGCTGTGCGTGAGCGTCGCCGTCGTCAAGCTGTTGACGCCGTCCTGGACGGCTTTGTCGCTGCTCGCGATGACGCCACCCTTGAGATCAGTGTTGCCCTTGACGTTGACCTGGAATCCGCCGTCGCCGGCCTTGATGCCGGACTGCTCGCCTACGGCCGCGTAGTCGCTGTGCATTTTCTGCTGGCTGAAGTTCGCCGCCGCGCTCGACGAACCGCCATAACAGAAGGGCGGCACACAGACGCTGACTGACACGCCTGCACTTTGCTGCTTGGAATCGTAATGGTCCTTGTCCTGCAAGCTCCCGACATTCAGGTTACCGCCCACGTCGGCCACAACCTGCTTGCCCGACGCCACGGCGCCCTTCAGATTCGTATCGCCGCCTGATTTGATCGTCAGCGTATCGCCCGCGGTGACATGCGTGTTCGTCCACGTCGTCGAATCGCCGTCTGCGTGCCCCCGATTGCCGGCCACGCCCGCATTGAGTGAGAAACCGTTTTGCGAGCCGACGGTAAATGCAATACCCACCGACGCGCTCGATCCGCTGTTGGTGGAATGCTGGCTGCTGGTGCTCTGAGCAGCTTGCAGGTTCACGTTGCCGTCGGCTGCCAGCAGCGCCTCGTTCCCGGCCGACACCGTGCTGCCGATCACATTGATATTGCTGTCGGCGCCTGCCCCCGACGCTGCGATCGTGACGTTCCGACCTGCCGACAGCGTGCTCCCGACGGCCGTGCTGGCCTGCGCTTGCGACTGGCTGTCGCTCTTGCTTGCGCCCAACGAAATACTGACCCCGACGCTCGTCGGCGATTGCGCCGGGTTACCGCTGGTCGCGCCATCATAGAGGTTCTTCGCCCCGAGCCCGGTGGTGGCCGCTGCCAATGCCGTCAGGCGGGGATCGCCATTGGTGTGCCGCGCGGCTTCGGCCATTTGCCGGCCCGTCTGTACCGCGGCCACAACCGGATTGGTGAATCCGACCGACAGGCCGGCTTGGCGGAACTGTTGCTGCTCCGCCTGGCTCATCGTGTCGTAAGCCGAATCGATCGTGACGGTCTTGCCCACCACGGCGAGATCGTTGCCGGCATGGAGAAGACTACCGGTCGCATGCACATCGTTGCCAGCGCTCACTGTCAGATTGCCGTCGAGCGCGCCGATCGCGCTGCCGTTGTTCTTCACACTGGCGGACTCCTGCTTGTCCGATTGCGAGCGCGAACCAATCGAAACCGACAAACCTCCATTCGAGAGCAGGCCGGACTCCTGCTTTTCGTAGTAGGTGGACGACTGGATCGTATCCTGCGAGGTCTTGATGTTGATGTCGCGCGTGGCCTTCAAGGTCACGTCGTTCGTGCCGACGATGTTGCTGCCCGTCACGTTGATGTCGCGGCCGCTCGCGACCGTCACACCATCCGCCGAGATCGTGCTGCCCTGGCTGTAGATTGCCGTCTGGTCGATCCCGCTCGCGACCTTCGAGCCGCTCACCACATTGCTATGGCTGTGGGTCTCGTGCGAATTCAGTTCGTGCGTCTCGGTTGCCGCGCCGATATTCACGTCGCCAGCCGCGAGCAGGTTCGCATTGCCCTTGTCGAGGCTGATCGTGCTGCCGGAGAGCATGATGTCCTTGCCCGACACGATATTGACCGTATCACCGCCCTTGAACGTCGTCCCGGTCAGCGCCTGATCGGACGTGTGCAGCGTCTCCGCGTAACTGCCGTGACTGTCGCTACCCGAACTGTTGCTGTTCACCGTCGACGTCGCGCTCGCCGCGCCGAGCGTCACATTACCCTTGGCCGCGATCGTGCCACCCTGGCCGAGGTCGAGCTGCGCCCCCTTGGCCGTCAGGTCGCCGCCAACGCCGATCATCGACTGCCCGCCGACCGTCACCGAGCTGCCGGTGACCTTGTTGATATCGGTATTCGACACACCGTTCGCACGCTGCACGATCTTGTGCTCGCCGGTCTGCACCGCGCCGAGGTCCCAGTTACCGCCGACATTCATGCCGAGATTGCCGCCCACCGACAGGTTGCCCGCGTTCTGCTGAAAGTTGCCGCCGGTCACAATCACTGCATCGCCGGCGACATCCAGCTTCGCAGTCGGCCCGAGCGTGGTCACCACGCTCGTCGCACCGTCGCGGCTCACGCGTGTGTTCGTCTTCGTCGCCGCGTCGAGAATCAGGTCCTTCCCGGCATCCAGTTGCAGGCTGCCAGCCTTCACGTTCGCCGACGTCAGATCGATGTTGTTTTCGGTCTTCAGCGACATCAGCCCGCCGCTTTGCAGCGCGCCGAACGCGTTGTCGATCTGCTTGCCCTGGATCGCCAGCGTATTGTCCGCCTTGATCGTCCCGCTGTTCGTGAATGACTGCGCGTTCTGGAAATCGATGTTCGTCGCGCTGATCAACGGGCCGTCGATATTCTGCTGGCTGGCCTTCGCGAGATACACGACCGGCACGAGCACCGACTGACCGTCGACCACGCGCGTTTCCATCATGATCACGTTGCTGGTCAGCTTCGACACCTGATCTGCCGACAGACTCGCACCGATCGGCAGATCGAGCGACTTCGACAGGCCCGCACCGGCTGCCATCAGTGACTGATACATCGTCTGCAGGTCCGCATATGGTCCGAGCACCGCCTTGCCCGTCAGCGCGGTGACTTCGTTACGCACGAGCTGCTGTTCGTAGAAGCCGTCACCGAGGCGCTTCGGAATGTGCGTGAGGTCGACGCCGAGCTGGCCGAAGAAGTAGTCGCTCGAAATGAAATTCTTCTGATTCGTGAACGCCGGGTTCGTCTCGATCACGTAGCTTGCGTTCGGCGTGGTGGTCGGTTTGAACAGGCCGCCCTGCGGAATCGTGAGGTTGTTGAGCACGTTCAGCGCCGTCGCACTGGCGATGATCGGGTCGACCGGCGCAGGCGGACCTCCGTGCACCGACGATGCACCTGATTTCGCGCCACTCGCGTTACCGCTCAAATTGGTCGGTGTGAGACCCGGCACGGACTGACCGGGCAGCAAACCGAGCGACGGAATCGATGCGTTGCCGGCCGTGTTGTTGACGCTGCCACCCGTACCCGAAATCGTGCCGTTCGAGCTCATCGTCGAAAAGTAGCCCGGCAGCGTGTAGTCCTTGATCGACGCCGGCGCCGCCTGCGTGTAGCCGCCCGGGCGACTACCGACGAACGGCGCATTGCCGAACGGCAATTGCCAGTCGTGTTCGCTGTTGTCGTAGTTGTTGTAGTGATATTGCCCAGAATACGACACCGACACGCCCGGCAGTTTCTGACCGGACGCAGCCCAGCCATCCGCGTCATAGCTCCCCGGCATCTTGATGTCGCCGACGGCTGCAATGTTGCTCCAGTAGTTTTGCAGCGTGCCGACCGACGATGCATCGATCTTGCCGCCCGATACGATCTGGGCGGCCGGACTGATGTCGGTCACGGTCGTCGCCGTGGCGCTGTCCGCGTAGTAGGTCGTGAACTGATATGTGCTGTTCCACTGACCGCCATGAGGCGGCTCGGTGTAGACGCCGCCGATGCTGTCCGGATCCTTCACGCCTATCCGGCCCGTGCGGCCGCTGATCGGAATGCCGAACTGCCCGAGCAGCGATGGATCGATCGAGCGGGTCGAGGTCTTCATCACGCGCCGCGTGCTCGTCACCTTGTCCGCGTGCAATTCCATATCACCGCCGGACTGGATCAGGGCCGACACGTTATTGACCAGCGCCGCGTTCGTGTAATTGCCGCTCGCGTCCTTGCCGCCTGCCAGCACCACCTTGCCCATGCCGAAGATGGCCGTCGTCGCCATCGAGTCGGTCGCGGTCGTGTCGTCGCGGTTTTCGATGTCGTGCGCCAGGATTTCGAGTGTGCCGTTGCTGTCCGACGCACCGATCAGCGCGGTCGGGCCGAGGTTCGAGATCGTATTCGTCGCGTTGAGCGAGGCGCTGGCGCCGACGAGCGCGCCCGTGTTCGTCAGGTTGGTCGATTGCGTGTGCAGCAGGCCGCCAGCGGTCAAGGCGCCCGCGTTGACGATGTTGCCCGCGTTGACGCTCAGGTTGTTGACCGATTGCAGGTTCGCATTGTTCGTGAAGGTGCCGGGCAACGTGAAGGCAAGATCGTGACCGACGTTGAACTGCGTGTCCGATGCCGCCGTGTAATCGCCCTGCAGGTTCACGTTGGCGTCATGCGTCGCGCTATATGTCCCGCCGCCTTGCAGCGTGGCCGCCGCGACCGACAGGTCGTGCGTCGAGCTGATCTGGCCATTCGTGTTGGTGATCGCGGCGGTCGTCGTGACGTGCACGTCGCCGTTCGAATTCGTGATGTTGCCGATGGTGCCGCCGCTGTTGTCAACGGTGTTCGCGTTGACGTGCAGCGAGCCGCCGCTGAGCTGGCCGCCTTGCGTGTTGCTGATCGACGCTGCGCCGACCGTCACATCGCCGTTACCGGTGATCGCACCCATGCCGGACACGCCGCCGGCATGACTGTTGGCGATCTGGCTACCGCCTTGCACCGTCATCTTGCCCGCACCGAGGTCGACAATGGCGCCATCCGCGTTGTCGATCGAGGCCGATTGAATATCGAGCGTGCTGGTGTCGCCCGCGGTCGACTGCCCCGCCTGAACGTGACCGCCTCGGTTCGACAGCGCACCGCCGTTCGTCAATGACAGCGACGCGTCCGATCGCAACAGACCCTGCGCGTTGTTGACGTCGCCCGCGATCGTGGCGTTGATGCCGCGCTGCGCCGCAAGGATACCGCTCGCGTTGTTCCAGGTAACCGCGTTGACGATGGCATGCCCCTTCGTCACGATGGTGCCCGACGCGTTGTTCAGTGCGCTCGATCCGTTGCCCGGTGCGATCGTCAGCGTGCCCGTGCCGGCATGCGTAATGGTGCCGCCCGCGTTGTTCAGTTCAGCCGGCTTGAGCGTCAGGTCGGTGCTGTTGGTCTGGATCACGCCGGCGGCCGAGTTATCGAGCGTGCCGCTGACGTTGATGCCCATCGCCGACGAGCCGTATTGCGTGATCGTGCCGCCGTGGTTGACGAGGTTTGCGGCCGTCAGCGCAAGCTGATTGGCCTCGAGCTTGCCACCACTGTTGTCGAGCGTTGAATCGGCAGTGACCGACAGGTTCGGCGCGACGATCGATCCGCCCTGATTCGTCATAACGCCTGTGTGGATCGTCGCGTTCGAGCTGGCGCCGATCTGGCCACCGTCGTTCGTCAACGTACCGCTGGAGACACTCACGTCCGTGTTCGACAACAGCTTGCCGTTCGCGTTGTTCAGCGTGCCGGCGACGGTTGCCGCCAGTCCTGTCTGCGCGTTGATCGAGCCCGACGTGTTGTTCAGCGCGCCGGTTTGTGCGACGACGCGCCCGTTGCTCGCGATCGAACCGCCCACGTTCGACACCGAGCCTGTCCCGCTGCCAAGCGTCAGTGTGCCAGTGCCGGCATGTGTGATTGTGCCGCCGTCGTTGACGATCGCCGTCGGCGCAAGCGTCAGGTCGATACTGTTGGTTTGCAGCGTGCCGCCATTCGAGTTGTCGAGCGTGCCCGACACATTGACGGCCATCGGGCCAGCCCCGGTCTGCGTGATCGTGCCGCCGTGATTCACGAGGCTCGTCGCATTCAGCGACATCTGGTCGGCCAGCACTGAGCCAGCGCTGTTGTCGAGCGTCGTTGCGCTAACCGTTGCCGTATTGCCGACGATCGAGCCGCCATTGTTCGTCAACTGAGCGCCGGCATCGACCGTGATGTTCCGCGCGGCCTGCAGCGTGCCGCCACCGTTGTCGATTGACTGGCCCGTGACACGCAGATTCGTGTTGGACGTGATCGCGCCGCGGTTGACAACGTTTGCGCCGCGAACCGAAACATCGCCGTTGCCGCCGATGACACCGCCTCGCGCGCCGTTCGCGGTGGTACCTGCAGCATTGATCAATTGGCCGCTGGTCGCTACCGACAAGCCATCACCGTTGAGCGACGTGATCCGGCCCGCAGTGTTATCGAGTGACGCACCGGCCACCGTCATGCCCGCCGCGCTTTGGATCGTGCCCTGGTTGTTCGCGATAGCACCGCCATGTATGTCCGCCGTGCTTTCGGAGACCAGTTCACCGGACTGGTTGGCGATCTGGCCGGCCACGTTGACCGACAGCGGGCCTTGCGACGATACCTTGCCGCCCTGATTCGACAGGTTGCCGCCGGTCAGCGTCGTGCCGCCGCCACTCGACAGGCTGCCGTGATCGTTGATTACCGTGCCGGATGCATTCGCCTGAATGGCGCCTTGTGCGCTCGTCGTCGCGTTCGACAGGTTCACGTCGCCAGCCGTCGCGTTGAGCGACAGACTGCCGTTTGCCGCGGTCTGGCTGCCGGCCAGATTCACGTTGCCGCCGGTCAGCGACGCATTGCCGCCGGCGACGTTCTGACCCGTCGCGGTCAACTGCCCCGACGCGGTCAGATTCAGGTCACCGCTGTGCGCGACGGAACCGTCGTTGTTCACGCCTGCACCGAGCGTGCCGGTCGAATTGACGCTACTGGCATTCACCGTCGTATTCTGCTGCGCCGCGAGCGTCCCCGTGTTCGCAATATCAGCGCTTGTGTTGGCCGACAGCGATTGCTGCGCATACGTCGTGCCGCTGTTCTGGATGCCGCCTACGGCGGACAGCGCGAGGTTGCCACTCGCCGTGGTCTTACCCGTCAGCACAAGGCGGCCGTTCGACTGCAGTGTGAGATCACCCGCCTGGGCCGCAATCGTACCGGCGTTGGCCACCCCCACGCCGTTCTCGTTCGATGCGAGGAAAATCCGATTGCTATACATGCCACCCAACTGACTCACGTCGATAGCGACCGACGGGGCGGGGCCGTCGCCGGCGATTGGCGTCGCGGCAAGCGTGTCGTGGTTGACCTGGCTCGCGCCGGCGATCACGTTCAGATTCTTCGCGTAGACGGCCGCGTTCACCTGCACCGCGCGCGCAATCAGATCGACCTGATCGATATTGGCGGCGTTCAGGCCCGCGCCTGCGACGGTCACGAGGCCGCGGCTAACGTTGTAGCCGGCGAGCGACCCATCGGCGCCATAAAACGGCACGCCGGTTGTCAGGGTCGCGCGACTGGTATTGAGAAAGCCCCCGCCGTCGACAAAGATGCCGGACGGGTTAGCCAGGACCAGTTCCGCACGGGCGCCCGCTATCTCGACTGTGCCGCGGATTTGAGACGGGTTCGGACTGTTGACCTGGTTGACGATGATCCGCGCGGCCTGCCCGGCTCCGTAGTTCGGGTTGCCGTTGATCCAGCCCGCCTGCTGCGTCTGAACCATCGTGGCCGAGTTGTTCAGGATCGCGCCGGGCTTTTGTACGTCGAACTGGTTGTAGGTGTTGACTGATACGCCTGCACTCGACGGACGCGCCACGTTGACTTGTGGCAAACCATTCGGCGTCTGGATCACCTGCGTGCTGGTGCCCGGCGTCGGAACGATCTGCGCATCGGACAAGACGGGCAGCATGCCAAGTACGGCAACGCCGGCCGCAACGGCGCGCGTGCCGGACGCCGATGAACGCGGTCGCGCGCGCGCCTCGCCCGTTGCCGATTTCCCCTCGGCCGTCGCCGTCTCCGCGACGGCCACCACCATACCCCGAAGCCTGGAATACACCAGGCGGTGCGTATTCTTATTCATTCTCGTCGGCGCAGCCCCGCGCCCAATCGTTGGTTATCGAGCGCGAGCTTACCGAAACATCAAAAAATGACTGTCAAAAATTGCCAAGCTGTTGAATCAGTGCGACAAAATTCCAATTTCAGATGAGTCTGATTGACTTGCGCTTGGCCATATCTCGTCGATCTTCCCCGCGTAGACGGCCGGTCCGGACCACACGTGATCGGATGGCGCGCCGGATATGGAAGATCTTCGACGGCTTCGCCGCCGCGCACATCACACCATCGCGAACTCGATCACCGGTTCGCACCGGATCGGGAAGTTCACGGAGTTCGCGATATAGCACTTCGCATGCGCATCATGATGCAGCCGCTCGGCCAGCTCGCGATCGTCGCCCGCGCGGATCGTCACGCGCGGATGCAGCACGATTTCGGTGAAGCGCCCCGGCTCGGAGGTGTCGAGCATCGTCCCTTCGGCATCGTCGACATACGCGAGCACGCGGATGCCCGCATCGGAACACAGATGCAGATACCAGAGCTTGTGGCACGCCGATGCCGACGCGAGCAGCAGATCCTCCGGATTCCAGCGCGCCGCATCGCCGCGAAACGCCGCGTCCGACGAGCCCGCAATGTCCGGCTTCGAACCCGCGCGGATCACATGATCGCGACCATATTCGCGATACCCCGACGTGCCGGTCCCACGGTTGCCGGTCCACTCCACTGCCACGCGATACTTGTGTTCGCCATGCGCCATCTCGCTCTCCTCTGCCATCGGATGTGATGGCCGCCATTGTGTCACCGCGACGCCGTTTGGTATACCATTATTCCAAAATGAGGACTCAAGGGATGGAAGCCAGACTCGATTCCACGGCGGATGCCGTGGCCGCATCGCTGCGGGAAATGATCATCAACGGCGAGTTGCAGGCCGGCGAGCGGCTCGTCGAGCGCGACCTCGCCGAGCACTTCGGGATCAGCCGGATTCCGATGCGCGAGGCGATCCAGCGCCTGGAGCGCGAAGGGCTGCTGGACATTTTCCGCAATCGCGGCGCGGTCGTGCGGATGCTGAGCGCGTCCGACGTGCAGGAAATCTACGACATGCGAGTACTGCTCGAAGGCGACGCCATCTACCGCAGCGTGAAGCGGCTCGACGACGAAACGCTGGCGCGCGCCGAACTCGTGCATCGGTTGCTCGGCGAATCGAGCGTGGCGCGCCGCCAGGGCGAGCTGAACCGTGAATTCCATCTGCTGCTGTATTCGTGCTGCGGCAACGCGCGCCAGTTGAAGGCGATCGCGGAACTGCGCAGCCAGGTCGAACGGTACGAGCGCCTGCAGGCCACGCTGCTCGCCGACACCCCCTCGTTCCAGGTCGAGCACGACGCAATCCTCCAAGCCTGCCGCGAACGCAATGCCCGCGGCGCCCGCGCGATGACGGTCGCGCACCTCGATTCGGCCCGACGCATCGTGATGCGGCTCGTCGAAGGCAACTGAGAACTGAGGCCGGCCGGCGGCCGAGCGCGCGCCCACGCATGTCCGGCCGCCATCACGCGGCAAACCACCGAATCGGCCTCGTCCCCGCCCCCAACGCAACAAGGTCAACTTACGATTGCAAATACATCTCATTTGCATTAGATTTCGGCCCGCAAATGAACTGTTTGGAACACGGATGCCGGCGCGAGACGGCCCGCGGTGCCCGAACGCGGACCAATCTCTGAGGACGGGGTATGAGCAGGAAGAACTGGGCGGCCGCACCGATGGCCATCGTCGTCGGCACGGCCGGGCTGAGCGCCGCCGATGCGCAGGAACTGTCGCTGCCGGCGATCGAAGTCTCCGGGCAGCGCGCGACGGCGCCGTTTCGCGCGCCCGAATCGACGAGCGCGACGCGCACCGAGACGGACGTGATGGAGATTCCGTTCGCGGTCAGCAGCGTCGACAAGAAACTGATTCAGACGGTGGCCGCCACACGCGGCGAAGACCTGTACGACTGGGTCGCCGGCGTCGCGCGGCAAAACAACTTCGGCGGGCTGTGGGACAACTACGCGGTGCGCGGCTTTGCCGGCGACGGCAACACGTCCGGCACCGACTACCTCGTCAACGGCTTCTCGTGGAATCGCGGCATCAGCGTGCCGCGCGACACCGCCACGCTCGAGCGCATGGAAGTCCTCAAGGGGCCCGCGTCCGCGCTGTACGGCCGCGGCGACCCCGGCGGGCTCATCAGCTACACGACCAAGCAGCCGCAGTTCGCGCGCGCGAACACGATCGGCGTGTCGGCCGGCAGCTACGGCGCGCTGCGCGAGACGCTCGATTCGACCGGCCCCGTCACGAAGTCGCTCGCGTACCGCTTCATCGCGATGAACGAGGACAACGGCAGCTTCCGCGATACCGTGTCGAGCAAGCGCTACCTGTTCGCGCCGTCGTTCACGTGGGACATCGGCGCGGACACGACGCTCCACTACGAATTCGAGACCGCCCGCCAGCGCGCGCCGCTCGATCGCGGCGTGGTCGCGGTCAACGGGCAGCTCGGTGCGGTGCCGGCGTCGAGGTTCATGGGCGAGCCGCGCGACGGCGACTACGACGTGCGCAACTCGGGCCACCAGTTCACGCTCGAACATCGCTTCAATGCCGACTGGTCGGTCAACGCCGGCTTCGCGCAGCGCGACACCGACCTGTCCGGCCGCTCGTCCGAAGCGTTCGCGCTGCAGCCGGACGGGCGTACGCTATGGCGCCGCTACCGGCAGGTCGCGTTTCACTCGAACGACGTGCAAGGCCGCGTCGAGGTGGCCGGCAAGGCCCGCACGGCCGGCATCGGCCATACGTTCGTGATGGGCGTCGACGCGTATCGCTTCAACTACGACCAGTTCGTGTCGCGCTCGACGCCGACGGCCGCGGCGCCGTATGCGATCGACATCTTCGATCCGGTCTACGGCCAGCCGGCGCCCGTGCCGCGCACCGCGACGAACCTGCTCGAGCGCGACGACGGCCAGGGCCTGTACGCGCAGGACACGCTCGCGTTCGGGCCGCACTGGAAAGTGCTCGCCGGGCTGCGCTGGGACCGCTTTCACCAGTCGGTCGACAACCGCCTGAAGGGCGTGACGACGAGCCAGCTGCAAACGGCGCTGAGCCCGCGGCTCGGCATCGTGTACGAGGCCAGCCCCGCGCTGTCGCTCTACGCGAACACCGCGTATTCGTTCCGGCCGAACAACGGCGCCGACGTGAACGGCCGCGCGTTCGATCCGGAGAAGGGGCACGGCTATGAGGCCGGCGTGAAATGGGCCGGCACGCGCTGGCTCGCGACCGTCGCCGCGTTCTACGTGAACAAGCGTAACGTGCTGACCGCCGATCCGGCGAATGCCGGGTTCTCGCGTGCGGCCGGCGAAGTACGCAGCCGCGGCGTCGAATTCGAATGGAACGGCGAACTCGGCCACGGGTTGCGCGGCATCGTCAACCTCGCGTACGTCGATGCGCAGGTCACGCACGACAGCGTGCTGACGCCGGGCGCACGCCTCGTCGACATTCCGCGGCTGAGCGGGAGCGCGCTGCTGATGTACGAAACCGCGCTGCCGCTCGTCGACAAGGCCGGCGCGGGCGCGGGCGTGATCTACGTCGGACGCCGCGCGGGCAATACCGCGAACACGCAGGATGGCTTCGACCTGCCCGCTTACGCGACCGTGCAACTCAACGGCTACGTGCAGGTCAACAAGCATCTGCGCGCGTCGGTGGTGCTGAACAACCTGTTCAATCGCACGTACTACGTCAGCTCGTACAACAATCTGTGGGTCACGCCGGGCGCGCCGCGCAGCCTGTTCGCGTCACTCGCGTACTCGTTCTAGAACGGCTGGTCGACGGGCATCGCGCGCCGGACGCAAGCCGTGCGTGCGATGCGCGGAAAGTCACAACGCCGCAGACATCACGGGCATGTCCACCATTGCCGCAGGGTGCGCGTCGGCCCTCGCTACGCGGCCGATCGTCGTCCCGACACCGCCCCCGTCGTGCCGCGCACCACCAACCGCGGCAACGACGCCGTGCGCACGCGCGACGCATCGTCGATCCGACCGCCCGCCTCGCGCAGCGCGTTGAGCAGTTCGACCGCGAGCCCGGCAGCCTCGGCGGTCGGGATCGCAACCGTCGTCAACGTGGGACGCGTGTCGCTGGCCAGATGAATATCGGTAATGCCGACGATCGACAGGTCGTCGGGCACGCGCCGGCCGCGATCGGCCGCCGCGTGCAGCGCACCGATCGCGGGCAGGTCGTTGGTCGCGACCAGCGCGGTCAGCCCGGCATGCGCATCGAGCAGCCAGCCCGCCGCGCGCACGCCGCCTTCGATCGAATCGGGCTCGGCCGCGACGATCGATGCGTCGAGCCCCGCTTCGCGCATCACGTCGACAAAGCCGTCATAGCGCGCCGCCTGCACGCCGCTCGCCGAGCCGCCGACGATCACGCCGATCGTCCGGTGCCCGAGTTCGAGCAGATGCCGCGTCGCGATCCGCCCGGCTTCGCGAAAATCCACCGCCACGCACGGCAACCCTTCGGGCGGCGCATCGGGCCGCTCCCACAGACACAGCACGACCGGCACGCCGCGCCGCGCGACGTCCGCCAGATCCGGCAAGTGCAGGTTCGCGTTGGTCACGAGAATGCCTTCGGAAATCGTGCCGGCGATCTGGTCGAGATACGCTCTGCCCTGCAACGGGTCCTCGTTCGTATTGCAGACGATCAGAAACTGCCCGTTGCGGCGCACCGCGCGCTCGACCGCGAGCGCGAACTCCGGATAGAACGGGTTCGCGATGCTCGATACCATCAACGCCACCGTCGGCGCGCGCCCTTCCGCGAGGGCCCGCGCCGCGAGATGCGGCCGGTACCCGAGCGCCTGCACGGCTTCGAGCACGCGCGCGCGGGTGGCTTCGCCAACCCGGCCGCGGTTGCGCAGCACGTTCGAGACCGTCGCGGCCGTTACGCCGGCGCGGCGGGCCACTTCATCGAGTGTCGCCATGACTTACCCACTATATGAGACGTTGATCCAGTATTTGCTTCGCTCACCGAAGCGGTGCACTATCGCCGCACACCCTGCCGCCCGACCGACGGGCGCGACTCGGCCGCGATCGCTATCGGCTCTTTTTTTGATCGCGATGATTAAGCGCTTAAGCATCGATGAAGCGCATTAGAACATGGAGCGGAGACAATGGCGAGCATCTCGATGCGACGCGTGCAGAAAGCCTATGGCGAGCACGCGCCGGTCATTCGCGACGTCGATCTGGAGATCGGCGCGCACGAGTTCTGCGTGTTCCTCGGGCCGTCCGGCTGCGGCAAGTCGACCCTGCTGCGGATGATCGCGGGCCTCGAGGATCTGAGCGACGGCGAGCTGTCGATCGACGGCCGCCGCGTCGACGACGTGCCGGCCGCCGAGCGCGGCGTCGCGATGGTGTTCCAGAGCTACGCGCTGTTTCCGCACATGACGGTCTACGAGAACATGGCGTTCGGGCTGAAGCTCGCGCGCGTACCAAAGGCCGAGATCGACCGGAAGGTGCGCGACGCCGCGCGGATCCTGCAGCTCGATACGCTGCTCGAGCGCAAGCCGAAGGCGCTGTCCGGCGGCCAGCGGCAGCGCGTCGCGATCGGCCGCGCGATCGTGCGCGAGCCCGGCGTGTTCCTGTTCGACGAACCGCTGTCGAACCTCGACGCCGCGCTGCGCGGCCAGACGCGCATCGAAATCGCGAAGCTGCACCGGCAGTTCGAACGCGCGAGCGTCGTCTACGTGACGCACGACCAGACCGAAGCGATGACGCTCGCCGACAAGATCGTGCTGCTGCACGCCGGCGCCGACACCGCGCAGCACGGCAGCATCGCGCAGATCGGCGCGCCGCTCGACCTCTATCACCACCCCGCCAGCCGCTTCGTCGCCGGCTTCATCGGCTCGCCGCGGATGAACTTCCTGCCGGCCGTCGTCGCCGACTGCGACGCGCGGCACACGACCGTCAACGTCGTGCCGTCCGGCGAGACCTTCACGCTGCCGCGCGACGGCGCCGCGCTCGCGCCCGGCGCGACCGTCACGCTCGGCATCCGCCCCGAACACCTGATGCTCGGCGCCGCGCACGACGCGACGACGCTCGCGCGCGACGTCGCGCTCGTCGAACGCCTCGGCGAGCAGACCTACGTGCACCTCGACCAGCCCGGCGGCACGCCGCTGATCGCGAAGGTGCCCGGCGACGCGCCGCTGCGCATCGGCGAGCGCGTGCACGCGCAGGCGCCGGCCGCGGCCTGTCACCTCTTCACCGAAGACGGCCGCGCGGTGCCCGCGCGCGCCGACGTTCCCGTCCACCACTACGCATAAGGATCGGCATGCGCCTCGGAGTCTGTTACTACCCGGAACACTGGCCGGAATCGATGTGGGCCGACGACGCCCGCCGGATGACGGCGCTCGGCATCGCGCAGGTGCGGATCGCCGAATTCGCGTGGAGCCGCATCGAGCCGTCGCCGGGCGAATACGACTGGGGCTGGCTCGACCGCGCGGTCGACGTGCTCGGCGCGGCCGGCCTCGAGATCGTGATGTGCACGCCGACCGCGACGCCGCCGAAATGGCTCGTCGACCGTCACCCCGACATCCTCGCGATCGGCGCGGACGGCCGGCCGCGCGGGTTCGGTTCGCGCCGCCACTACGACTTCTCGTCGCCGACCTATCTGGAAGCCTCGCGCCGCATCTGCACGGCGGTCGCCGAACGCTATGGCCGCCACCCGGCCGTGCGTTACTGGCAGACCGACAACGAGCTCGGTTGCCACCAGACGGTGGTCAGCTATTCGCCCGCCGCGCTCGTGCGCTTTCGCGAATGGCTGAAGGCGCGCTACGGAACGATCGACGCGCTGAACCGCGCGTGGGGCACCGTGTTCTGGAGCATGGAGTACCGGCATTTCGACGAAGTCGACGCGCCCATCGGCACCGTGACCGAAGCGCATCCGTCGCATCGCCTCGACTACCGGCGCTTCGCATCCGACGAGGTCGCGCGCTATCACCGGATGCAGGTCGACGTGATCCGCGCGCATTCGCCGGGCCGGCCCGTCGCGCACAACTTCATGCAGCTGTTCACCGAGTTCGATCATTACGAAGTGGCGCGCGACCTCGACATCGCGACGTGGGACAGCTATCCGCTCGGCGCGCTCGAGGAGCAATGGTTCGCGCCCGAGCTGAAGGCGCGCTGGCTGCGCACCGGCCATCCGGATTTCGCGTCGTTCAATCACGATCTCTATCGCGGGATGTCGAAGCTGCCGTTCTGGGTGATGGAGCAACAGCCGGGGCCCGTGAACTGGGCGCAGTGGAACCCCGCGCCGCTGCCGGGCATGGTGCGCCTGTGGAGCTGGGAAGCGTTCGCGCACGGCGCCGGCTGCGTGTCGTACTTCCGCTGGCGGCAGGCGCCGTTCGCGCAGGAGCAGATGCATGCGGGCCTGAACACGCCGGACAACCAGCTCGACGAAGGCGGCCGCGAAGCGCAGCGCGTCGCGCACGAAATCGCGGCCGTGCTCGGCGCCGATGCCGACGCGAACGGCGCGGTGCGCGCCCCCGTCGCGCTGGTGTTCGACTATGAAGCGAAGTGGCTGTTCGAAGTGCAGCCGCAAGGCGCCGATTTCCACTACCCGCGCTGCGCGTTCGACTATTACTCGGCGCTGCGTTCGCTCGGCCTCGACGTCGACGTGATCTCCGCGCATGCGCCGCTCGACGGCTACCGGCTCGTCGTCGTGCCGCCGCTGCCGATCGTGCCGGACGACTTCGCGACACGGCTCGCCGCATCGGGCGCGCATGCGGTATTCGGCCCGCGCACCGGTTCGAAGACCGCCGACCTGCAGATTCCGCCGACGCTGCCGCCCGGCCCGCTCGCATCGATCCTGCCGCTGCGCGTGTGGCGCGTCGAGTCGCTGCGGCCGAACGTGACCGAGCGGGTCGACGGCACGTTGCGCGACGGCTCGGCGTTCAGCGGCGACGCACGCCGATGGCGCGACCTCGTCGAGCTGCACGACGACGCACCCAGCGTCGTGCGTGCGCGCTTCGCCGACGGTCATCCGGCCTGCGTGTCGCACGGCGCGCTGCACTACTGGGCCGCGCTGTTCGACGACGCGACCACCGCGCGCCTGTTCGCCGACGTCGCGACCGAAGCCGGCCTGACACCGGCGCCGCTCGGCGACGGCGTGCGCGTGAGCCGACGCGGCGGCCTGACCTACGTATTCAACTACGGCGGCACGCCGCACACGCTCGATGGGGTGCCGCCGTCCGCGTTCGTGGTCGGCGCCGCGCAGGTCGAGCCGCAAGGCGTCGCCGTGTATCGAAGCCGTTCGTAGCAACCGCCCCCGGCGCCGCGACGCGCCGGTCACGCACAACGACAGACACACAGGACTGGAGACACACATGACACATCGCCCCCTTCGCGTCGCCGCCCGGCTTGCGACCGCCGCCGCCATCGCGTTCGCTTCGCTCGGCGCCGCGGCGCCGGCCGGCGCGGGCACGCTGACGATCAACATCGCGTTCAAGGGCGCCAGCCAGCGCGCGGTCTGGCAGTCGACGATCGAGGCGTTCCACAAGGCCCATCCGGACATCGACGTGAAGCCCACCTTCGTCGACGAGGAAGCGTACAAGGTGCAGCTCCCCGCGTGGCTCACGACCGTCGCGCCCGACGTGGTCAACTGGCACGCGGGCGAGCGCATGGCGTACTACGCGAAGCGCGGGCTGTTCGAGGACCTGAGCGGCGACTGGACAAAGAACGGCTGGGACGCGATGTACGCGTCGACGCGCAGCGCATCGTCGTACAACGGCAAGCAATACGCGGCGCCGACCGTCTATTACTCGTGGGGGCTGTTCTACCGCAAGGACCTGTTCCGCAAGGTCGGCATCGCCGACGAGCCGAAGACCTGGGACCAGTTTCTCGACGCCTGCAAGAAGCTGAAGGCGGCCGGCATCACGCCGATCGCGATCGGCGGCCGCGACGCGTGGACACTCGCCGGCTGGTTCGACTATCTCGACCTGCGCCTGAACGGCAACGCGTTCCACCAGCAGCTGATGGCCGGCGACGTGCCGTACACCGACCCGCGCGTGAAAAAGGTCTACACGACGTGGAAATCGCTGATCGACTCGGGCTACTTCATCGACAACGCACTGTCCTACGATCTTGACGGCGCGCAGCCGTTCCTGTTCCAGGGCAAGGCCGCGATGATGCTGATGGGCACCTTCATCGCGGCGGGCTTTCCGCCGAACGTGAAGCAGGAAATGGGCTATTACCGCTTCCCGATCATCGACCCGAAGGTGCCGACCGCCGAGGATGGCCCGGTCGAATCGCTGCACATCCCGACCAAGGCGAAGAACAAGGCCGACGCGCATACGTTCCTCGCGTTCGTGGAGACGCCCGAGATGGGTGCGAAGCTCGCGGAAGGGCTCGGCTCGCTGTCGGCCAACAGCAAGTCGCCGGAGCCGGCCGATTCGATTTCGCGGATCGGCTTCCGGATCCTCGCCGACACCAAGGGCGGCGTCGCGCAGTTCTACGACCGCGACATGACCAAGGAGATGGCCGACGAAGGGATGAAGGGGATGCAGCAGTTCCTCGCGAATCCCGCGCAGCTCGATACCGTGCTCGCGCAACTCGAACAGACCCGCAAGCGGATCTACAAGAAGTAACCGCGTGACCCATGCGGCGGCCGCGTGTGCGTGCCGCCGTGTCCGCCCAGGAGGCTTGCCGTGTCCCGTCCGATCACGTCCACCCCGCCCGCCGGCGCCGGCGCCAACGCCACGCCGCCGCGCGGTGCATCCGCCGCCACCGCGCTGCCC
>NZ_VWWG01000065.1:0-36686 GCF_011753085.1 Burkholderia sp. Tr-862 | reverse complement strand
CGGCCGCGCAGCTCGCCCGCGCCGTCCCAGCGCGCCTCGTGGCCGCGCCAGCCGGCCGCGTAGTTGCCGCGCACGAGCTGGATGATCGCGAGGTTGAAACGGAACGACGCGTCGTCGGGCGCCAGCTCGCACGCACGCGCCGCGTAGCGCTCGGCGTCGTCCCAGCGCTGCGCTTCCTTCATCGCCATCGCGATGTTGTTCAGCGCGAGCGCATTGTCGGGCGCGATCTGCGCGAGCCGCGCCGCACACGCGAGCGCGCCGTCGAGGTCCTGTGCCGCGAGCCGCGCGACGACCAGGTTGATCCACGCCTGCACGTCGTGCGGATCGGCCTCCACGGCCGCGTCGAGCAGCGCGATTTCCTCGTTGCGGTCGCCGCCCGATAGCCGCAGCGCGATCGCGAGGTTGTTGCGCAGCGACGGCCAGCGCGGATCGAGCGCATAGGCGGCGCGATACGGCGCGACGGCCTCGGCGTGACGGCCGAGCATCTGCAGCACGTAGCCGTGATTGAAACGGGCACCGGCACCCGGATGCACGCGCACCGCGCATTCGGCCAGCGCGAGCGCGTCGGCCGTGCGCTGTCGCGCGATGAGCGCCGAGGTGAGCTGCGCGAGCGCGGCCATGTCGACCGCGTGCAGATGGCCGGCGGCGGCGAGCCAGAGGGCGTGCGCATCGTGCTCGCCGCGCGCGTGCGCATCGGCGGCCTGCCCGAGCAGCGCGAGCAGCGGCGGGATCAGCGGAATGAGGAGGTCGTTCGAATCGTCCATGCGGTCCGGAGTGGGCAATCGTTCACGCGGCAGGCGTCGCGCGCACCGCAATACGCGCATCTTAACGCCCGCGCAAAGCGGTGCGGCAGCCGACGCGACACGCGCATCGCGACGCCGCATGCGCGAGCGCGCCGCGCGCCGGCACCCCGCGCAGAGGCCGCGCACGGGTCGCCGGAACACCGCCGACGGCCCCTTCGTCCGCGTTCCGGCCGCATCCGGTCGCCGATCCGGTAAAATTGCACGTTTCAGCACACTAACAAGCCGCGCCGCCGCGCGAGCCGACCCTCCGGGCCCCGCCCGGAGCGCCGTTCGCAACGGAGCGCCAGCGCCACGAAGGCTCTTCATGCTTACGTTTCAGCAAATCATCCTGACGCTGCAGTCCTACTGGGACAAGCAGGGTTGCGCTCTGCTCCAGCCCATCGACATGGAAGTCGGCGCGGGCACGTCGCACGTCCACACGTTCCTGCGCGCGGTCGGCCCCGAGCCGTGGCGCGCCGCCTACGTGCAGCCGTCGCGCCGCCCGAAGGACGGCCGCTACGGCGAGAACCCGAACCGCCTGCAGCATTACTACCAGTACCAGGTCGTGCTCAAGCCGGCGCCGGAAAACATCCTCGACCTGTACCTCGGCTCGCTGGAAGCGCTCGGCTTCGACCTGAAGCAGAACGACGTGCGCTTCGTCGAGGACGACTGGGAGAACCCGACGCTCGGCGCGTGGGGCCTCGGCTGGGAAGTGTGGCTGAACGGGATGGAAGTCACGCAGTTCACGTATTTCCAGGAGGTCGGCGGCCTCGAATGCAAGCCGGTGCTCGGCGAAATCACGTATGGCCTCGAGCGCCTCGCGATGTACCTGCAGAAGGTCGAGAACGTGTACGACCTGGTCTGGACCGAGTGGGAAGAGCATGGCCCGAACGGCCCCGAGCTGCGCCGCCTGTCGTACGGCGACGTCTACCACCAGAACGAGGTCGAGCAGTCGACCTACAACTTCGAGCACGCGAACGTCGACCTGCTGTTCACGTTCTTCAACAGCTACGAAGCGGAAGCGAAGAAGATGATCGACGCGCAGCTCGCGCTGCCCGCGTACGAACTCGTGCTGAAGGCCGGCCACACGTTCAACCTGCTCGATGCGCGCGGCGCGATCTCGGTTACCGAACGCGCGGCCTACATCGGCCGCATCCGCGCGCTGTCGCGTCTCGTCGCGCAGGCTTACTACGACTCGCGCGAGAAGCTCGGCTTCCCGATGCTCGGCAACCCGCCGGGCGTGCCGGGCCTCACCACCGACGCCCAGGACGCCGCGCAACCGGCATGGGCGCCGCCGCTCAAGGTCGAACGCAAGATCGATCAGGACTGACGAGACGAGATTGATTCCACACATGACGCATAACCATCCCGCCCCCCTGCTCGTCGAATTGCTGACCGAAGAGCTGCCGCCGAAGGCCCTCGCGCGCCTCGGCGACGCATTCGCCGAAGGTCTCGCGCAACGCCTCGCGGCGCGCGACCTCGTCGAAGGCGAACTCGTGTTCGAACGCTACGCCACGCCGCGCCGCCTCGCCGTCGTCGTGCAGAACGTGCGCGCCGTCGCGCCTGAAAAGCAGGTCCGCGAAAAGGTCCTGCCCGTCTCGGTCGCGCTCGACGCCGAAGGCAAGCCGACGGCCCCGCTCGCGAAGAAGCTCGCGGCGCTCGGTCACCCGAACCTGTCGATCGCCGATCTCGAGCGCGCGCAGGACGGCAAGGCCGAAGCGTTCTTCGTCAATTACTCGGCAGCCGGCGCGACGCTCGCTGACGGCCTGCAGGCAGCGCTCGACGAAACGCTCGCGAAGCTGCCGATCCCGAAGTTCATGACCTACCAGCGCCCGGACGGCTCCGACGTGAAGTTCGTGCGCCCGGTGCACCGCCTGACCGTGCTGCACGACGATCGCGTCGTGCCCGTGACCGCGTTCGGCATCGACGCCGGCGACACCACGCTCGGCCACCGCTTCCTGTCCGACGGCCTCGTCGCGATCCAGCATGCGCACGCGTATGCCGACACGCTGCGCGACAAGGGCCGCGTGATCGCGCACTTCGCCGATCGCCGCGAAACGATCCGCACGCAGCTGAACGAACACGCGAACGGCGACACGGTCGTGATGCCCGAAGCGCTGCTCGACGAAGTGACGTCGCTGGTCGAATGGCCGGTCGTCTATCCGTGCCGCTTCGAGGACGAATTCCTGCAGGTGCCGCAGGAATGCCTGATCCTCACGATGCAGACGAACCAGAAGTACTTCGCGCTGACCGACGTCGGCGGCAAGCTGCGCTCGCGCTTCCTGATCGTGTCGAACATCGACACGAAGACGCCGGGCGAGATCATCGAAGGCAACGAGCGCGTCGTGCGCCCGCGCCTCGCCGACGCGAAGTTCTTCTTCGAGCAGGACAAGAAGAAGCCGCTCGCCGACCGCGTGCCGCTGCTCGCGAACGTCGTCTATCACAACAAGCTCGGATCGGCGCTCGCGCGCGTCGAGCGCCTCGAGGCGCTGGCCGGCGAGATCGCGCCCGCGATCGGCGCCGACGCCGCGCATGCGAAGCGCGCCGCGCGCCTCGCGAAGGCCGACCTGCTGACCGACATGGTCGGCGAGTTCCCGGAACTGCAGGGCACGATGGGCACGTACTACGCGCGTCATGACGGCGAGCCCGACGACGTCGCGCTCGCATGCGCCGAGCACTACCAGCCGCGCTTCTCCGGCGACGCGCTGCCGACCACGCCGGTGTCGACCGCCGTCGCGCTGGCCGACAAGCTCGAGACGATCGTCGGCATCTGGGGCATCGGCCTCGCGCCGACGGGTGAAAAGGATCCGTTCGCGCTGCGCCGCCACGCGCTCGGCGTGCTGCGCCTGCTGCTCGAGAAGCAACTGCCGCTCGATCTGGTGGCGCTGCTGCGCACGGCCCACGCGCGCTTCGAGGGCGTGCCGGGCGTCGCCGAATCGACCGACGCGATCTTCGCGTTCTTCATGGACCGCCTGCGCGGCCTGTTGCGCGAACGCGGCTACTCGGCCGGCGAAGTCGACGCGGTGCTGAGCCTGAACCCGACGCGCGTCGACGATCTCGTCGCGCGGCTCGACGCGGTGCGCGAATTCACGCGCCTCGCGGAAGCCGAAGCGCTCGCGGCCGCGAACAAGCGGATCTCGAACATCCTGAAGAAGTCGGAAGGCGGCGCGAACGGCACGGTGCAGCCGACGCTGCTCGTCGAAGCCGCCGAAAAGGCGCTGCACGAACAGCTCGAGGCCGTGACGCCGCACGTGCAGTCGCAGCTCGAGGCACGTGCATACACGGGAGCGCTGTCGGCGCTCGCCGCGCTGCGCGCACCGGTCGATACGTTCTTCAACGACGTGATGGTCAACGCCGAGGATCCCGCGCTGCGCGCGAACCGTCTCGCGCTGCTGTTCGCGCTGCATCAGCAGATGAACTGTGTCGCCGACATCTCGAAGCTCGCCGCATAAAGGCCGAACGATGCCGATCAGCCCCAACCGCAAGCTCGTCGTCCTCGACCGGGACGGCGTGATCAACGTCGATTCGGACGCGTTCATCAAGACGCCCGACGAATGGATCGCGCTGCCCGGCAGCCTCGAGGCGATCGCACGGCTCAACCACGCAGGCTATCGCGTGGTCGTCGCGACCAACCAGTCCGGCATCGGCCGCGGGCTGTTCGACATGGCCGCGCTCAACGAGATGCACCAGAAGATGCATCGCGCGGCGGCCGCGGTCGGCGCGCGCATCGACGCGGTGTTCTTCTGCCCGCACGTGGCGGAAGATCGTTGCGAGTGCCGCAAGCCGAAACCCGGCATGATGCAGATGATCGCCGAGCGCTTCGAGATCGATCCCGATCACACGCCGGCCGTCGGCGATTCGCTGCGCGACCTGCAGGCCGCCGTCGCGGTCGGCTTCCGGCCGCACCTCGTGCTGACCGGCAAGGGCAAGAAGACGCTCGCCGCGGGCAATCTGCCGGACGGCACGAAGGTCCACGACGACCTGCGCGCGTTCGCGCTCGACTTCCTTTCACACGAACACGAGTGATGCGGCCGCCGCGCGCATCCTCCTTACCCTCAGACCCACGCCGATGCGCTTCGTCCGCTCCCTGCTGCTGCTGATCTATTTCATCCTGTACACGGTGCCGTACGCCACCGCGTGCTTCATCGCGTTCCCGTTCATGCGTCCCGACGCGCGCTACTGGATGGCGGCCGGCTGGTGCAAGTCGACGCTGTGGGTCGTGCGCTGGCTGAACGGCATCCACTACCGGATCGAAGGGATGGAAAACCTGCCCGACGGCCCGGCCGTCCTGCTGGCGAAGCACCAGTCGGCGTGGGAGACGCTCGCGTTTCCGGCGCTGATGCCGAAGCCGCTGTGCTACGTGTTCAAGCGCGAACTGCTCTACGTGCCGTTCTTCGGCTGGGCGCTCGGGCTGCTGCACATGGTCAACATCGACCGCAAGGCAGGCAAGAACGCGTTCACGTCGGTGATCCGCCAGGGCAAGAAGCGGCTGTCGGAAGGCGCCTGGATGATCATGTTCCCGGAAGGCACGCGCACGCAGGTCGGCAAGCAGGGCAAGTACAAGACGGGCGGCGCGCGCTTCGCGATCGAAACCAATACGCCGGTCGTGCCGATCGCGCACAATGCAGGTCGTGTCTGGCCGCGCAATTCGTTCACGAAATTCCCGGGCGTCGTCACCGTGTCGATCGGCAAGCCGATTCCCGTCGAGGGCAAGACGCCCGACGTATTGAACTCGCAGGTCGAAGCCTGGATCGAAGCGGAAATGCGCCGCATCGATCCCGATGCATATCGCCAGCCGGGCAATGCCGGCACGCGCGATGCCGCGCGCGTCTGAATCACCCGGATTGCAGCCGTTGCGAACGACGAAACGAAGCGAACTGATGAAAAAGCGTCCGCGGCCACGGCCTGCCGTCGTGGCCCTCGATCATCGCCAGATGGACCTGCCGCTCTTCGACGGGCCGGCAGCAGCCTCGCCGGCAGCGTCGGCGCCCGCCGCGCCGCCCGCGCCACCTGAAGCGGCTGCGGCTCCCGCGGTGCCCACGGCGCCGCTCGATCCGGGCCCTCCGCGCGATCGCTCCCGCGTCCGTACGTTCGCACTCGACAGCCGCGTGCTCGAATACCGGCTCAAGCGCTCCGCGCGCCGCACGATCGGCTTCACGATCGACGGCAGCGGGCTGTCGATCACCGCGCCGCGCTGGGTCACGCTCGCCGACATCGAAGCGGCGATCGCCGAAAAGCAGCGCTGGATCTTCGCGAAGCTCGCGGAGTGGAAGACCCGCACCGAGCAGCGCGCGCTGCCGCAAATCGACTGGCGCGACGGCGCGCAACTCCCGTATCTCGGCAAGACGATCACGATCGCGCTCGGCGCGGGTGCCGTCGCATTCGACGCCGACGCGCTGCGGCTGTCGCTGCCGCTGCCCGTGCAGGCGGACATGCAGCAGATCAAGGATCGCGTGCAGGGCTGGCTGCAGGGCGAAGCGAAGCGGATCTTCGGCGAACGGCTGGTGGTCTACGCGGAAAAGCTCGGCGTCACGTATTCGATGTATGCGCTATCGTCGGCCGCGACGCGCTGGGGCAGCTGCTCGAGCGACGGCAAGATCCGGCTGAACTGGCGGCTGATCCATTTCCCGATGTCGATCGTCGACTACGTCGTCGCGCACGAGCTGTCGCACCTGCGCGAAATGAACCACAGCCCGGCATTCTGGCAGACCGTCGAATCGATCTTCCCGGAATTTCGCGAAGCACGGCACACGCTCAAGCATCACCCGCCCGAACTGCTGCCGGCGCTGTAACGCGATCAGTCGCACCCACAATGCAAGCGGGCGATGCGGATTCCTCCGCATCGCCCGTTTTCGTTGCCCGCGACGCCCATCGTGCGCCGCGAGCCGCTCATCCCGCGCTCAATGCGCCTTCTTCTGGATGAACTCGATCTTGTAGCCGTCCGGATCCTCGACGAATGCGATCACGGTCGTGCCGTGCTTCATCGGGCCCGCTTCGCGGGTCACCTTGCCGCCTTGCGCCTTGATTTTGTCGCAGGCCGCGTACGCGTCGTCGACTTCCAGCGCCAGGTGGCCGAAGCCGTTGCCGAGATCGTAGGACGGCGTATCCCAGTTATGGGTCAGCTCGATCACGGTGCCCGTGCTTTCCGCTTCATAGCCGACGAACGCGAGCGTGAACTTGCCTTCCGGATAATCCTCGCGACGCAGCAGCTTCATGCCGAGCAATTCGGTGTAGAACTTGATCGAGCGGTCGAGATCGCCGACTCGCAGCATCGTATGCAGCAAACGCATTGTTGTACTCCTGTGGGGACTTTCCAGAGCCGGAAATTCTACCGGAGTCACGTGAATCTCGCCGCCGGCGCCTCGTCGGCCGCCCACTGATACCGCGCATCCGCGCAATGGGCCCGACGCCCGTGCGCCGGTGAAAGCCCGCCGTTCGACGATGCCCGCCATCGCGGCCGATCGGGTAACATCCTCCCACTTCGCACCAGAAGCGGGCATGCCGGCCGCCGCCGGAACGCGACCACCACCCCATTCAGCCACACTGCCTGCCGTGCGAAACCGCCGATTCGGGCGTGCCGGACACGCCGTCCGCCCGCCGCTGCCCCTGCCCATGTCCGTGCCCCCTTCCCGCCGCATCGGCGAGGTCCGCCGATGACCGCGCTTGCCGGCTCGCCCGTGCGCCGCGCGCTCGATACGCGCGCCATCGGCGTGATGCTGCTGCTGTGCGCGATCTGGGGCTTCCAGCAGGTCGCGATCAAGAGCACGAACGCGGCGATCCCGCCGATGTTCCAGGCCGGGCTGCGCTCGGTGATCGCCGCGCTCCTGCTGTGGGGCTGGGCGCACTCGCGCGGCACGCCGCTGTTCCGCGCGGACGGCACGCTCGGCGCGGGCATCGCCGCCGGCGCGCTGTTCGCCGGCGAGTTCATCTGCGTGTTCTTCGGGCTGACGCTGACGAGCGCATCGCACATGGCGATCTTCCTGTACACGGCACCGTGCTTCACCGCGCTCGGCCTGCACCTGTTCACGCCGGGCGAGCGGCTGCAGCGCGTCCAGTGGGCCGGCGTCGGCCTCGCGTTCGCCGGCATCGCGCTCGCGTTCGCGGACGGCTTCCTCAAGCCGCGCGCGCCCGGCGCATCGGTCCTGGCGGGGCTCGCCGGCGACGCTCTCGGGATCCTCGGCGGCGCGATGTGGGCCGCGACGACGGTCGTCGTGCGCTCGACGTCGCTCGCGCGGGCCAGCGCGAGCAAGACGCTGTTCTACCAGCTCGCGGTGTCGGCCGTCGTGCTGGTCGCGCTCGCCGCGCTACTCGGCCAGATGTCGTTCGCGCAGGTCACGCCGGTCGCGCTCGCGAGCCTCGCCTACCAGTCGGTGATCGTCGCGTTCGTCAGCTATCTGTCGTGGTTCTGGCTGCTGACGCGCTACAGCGCGTCGCGGCTGTCCGTGTTCACGTTCCTGTCGCCGCTGTTCGGCGTCGCGTTCGGCGTGCTGCTGCTCGGCGAATCGGTCGGCTGGCGCTTCATGTCGGCGGCCGCGCTGGTGCTGACCGGGATTGCGCTCGTCAACGCGCCGCCGCGCCAGCGCGCGTAACGGCGCGCGGCCGCGGTCCTTCATCGACGAAAGCGACGAAAGCGACGGAATCGACGGAATCGGATCGGGAAAATAAAAAGGCTGCCCGTCAGGACAGCCTCATGAACCTCGAGCCGGCGCGTGCGTTACCCGGGAGGTGCCCCGGACTTGCCGTTACTCCGCGGCCTTGCGCACTGCCGCCAGCGCCTGCGCGACACCGACATATTCGGCCACGCTCACATCCTCCGCGCGTCGCGCGAGATCGAAGCCGAGCCCGTCGAAATCGATCGTCTCGCGGTAGTCACCGAGCGTATTGCGCAGCATCTTGCGGCGCTGCGAGAACGCGGCGGTGACGACTTCGCCGAGCAGCACCGGATCGACGTCCGGCAGTTCATGCGGTTCATACGGAATCATCCGGACGATCGCCGAATCGACCTTCGGCGGCGGCTGGAACGATTCCGGCGGCACGTCGAGCATCTTCTCCATCACGTAGCGATACTGCAGCATCACCGACAGCCGCGAGAACGCCTTCGTGCCCGGCTCCGCGACCATCCGTTCGACGACTTCGTTCTGCAGCATGAAATGCTGGTCGATGACCGCATCGGCGAACGTCATCAGGTGAAACAGCAGCGGGCTGGAAATGTTGTACGGCAGGTTGCCGACGATCCGCAGCGACGGCTTGTCGCCGGGCGCCGCGAGCGAGCGGAAGTCGAACGCGAGCGCGTCGCCCGCGTGCAGCTCCAGCAGCGGGCCGAAGCGCTGCTGCAGGCGGCCGATCAGGTCGCGGTCGAGTTCAACCGCATGCAGCGGCGACTCGGGCGTCGCGAGTCGCTCGATCAGCGGCTCGGTCAGCGCGCCGAGCCCTGGGCCGATCTCGACCATTCGCTGGCCGCGCGCGGGGCCGATCGTCGTGACGATCGAGTCGATCACGCCGTGATCGACGAGGAAGTTCTGCCCGAAGCGCTTGCGCGCGAAGTGGCCTTGGTGCTGTCTGCTGTTCGACATCGACTGAGAAAAACGAAAAATACGACGAGTTAGGTCAGGCCTGCGCCTGTGTGCGTCACGACGCGCGGCGATGGCGCGCCATCGCGACGGCCGTGTCGAGGGCGGCGACCATGCTGCCCGGATCCGCGCGGCCCGTGCCGGCCAGATCCAGCGCGGTGCCGTGATCGACCGACGTACGGATGATCGGCAGCCCCAGCGTGACGTTGATGCCCTCGCCGAACGTCGCATACTTCAGCACGGGCAAGCCCTGATCGTGGAACATCGCGAGCACGCAATCGGCGCCCTCGAGATGGCGCGGCTGGAACAGTGTGTCGGCCGGATACGGGCCGCGCGCGTCGATGCCCTGCTGTTGCGCGCGTGCGAGCGCCGGGGAGATCACGTCGATCTCCTCGCGCCCGAGATAGCCGTTCTCGCCCGCGTGCGGGTTCAGCCCCGTCACGAGGATGCGCGGCGCCGCGAGACCGAAGTCGCGCCGCAGGTCGCGATCGACGATCGCCAGCGTCTCGACGAGCCCGTCGATCGTCAGCGCGGCCGACACGTCCTTCAGCGGCAGGTGCGTGGTCGCGAGCGCGACGCGCAGCGGCCGCTCGCCCGTGCCCGCCAGCATCATCACGACGCGCGGCGTGTGCGTGCGCTCCGCCAGGTATTCGGTATGGCCGGTAAACGGCACGCCGGCATCGTTGATCGTGCTCTTCTGCAGCGGTGCGGTGACGATCGCATCGAACCGGCCCGCCAGCGCGCCGTCGATCGCGGCATCGAGCAGTCCGAGCACGTAGCGGCCATTGGCCGCGTCGAGCTTGCCGGCCTGCGCGGGCGCGGCGAGCGGATGATGCTCGACCGACACCGGCCCACCGCTGGCGAGCACTGCCCGGTCGGCCCCGACGGCCGCCGCGCGCGCGCCGAGCAGCGCGGCATCGCCGAGCACGGTGAAATGCGCGCCGGGCCAGCGCCGGGCGGCATCCTGCAACGCCTGCACGGTCAGCTCCGGGCCGACACCCGCGGGTTCGCCGGTCGTGATCGCGATCTGCAGCGCGGATGCCGTCATGTGAAGCTCGCTCAGTTCGCCGGGCCGGCGCCGCCGATCTTGTACTGCACGTAGGACGAATCGCGCAGCTCGCGCAGCCAGTCGGCATACGCCTGCTCGGCCTTGCGCTGGCCGATCGCCTGGCGCGCGATATCCATCTGCTGCTGCACCGAGCCTTCCGCCTCGCGGCGATCGATCACCTGGATCAGGTGATAACCGTACTCGCTACGCACCGGCTGGCTGATCTGGCCGTCCTGCAGGTTGTTCATCGCGCGCTCGAATTCCGGCACGGTCTCGCCCGGGCTGATCCAGCCGAGATCGCCGCCCTGCGACGCCGAACCGTCCTGCGAGTAGGTGCGCGCGAACTTCGCGAAATCGCCGCCGGCCTCGACCTGCCGGCGAATGTCCTGCAGCTGCTGACGGGCCTGGCCTTCCGACTTGCCCTCGCCGACGCGCAACAGGATGTGGCGCACGTGCGTCTGGACGATCTTCGGTGCCGCGGCGCTCGCGCCCTGGCTCTGGCGGCGGTCGACGAGACGCACGATCTCGAAGCCGTCCGGCACGCGGATCAGCGTCGGGTTGACCTGGCCCGGGCGCAGCTTCGATGCGGCGTCAACGACTTCGGGCGGCAGCGCACCCGGCGCCTTGAAGCCGAGGTCGCCGCCCTTCTTCGCGTCGTTCGCTTCCGAATTGTTCTTCGCGAGCTTCTCGAAATCGGCGCCCGACGTGGCCTGCTGCAGCAGCGCTTCGGCCTTCTTCTGTGCGACTTCGATCTCGTTCTGCGGCGCGTTGGTCGGCGCCTTGATGAAGATGTGCTGGAAGCGCAGGTCCTGCTGCTGCGACGCGCTCGGCCCGCGCTGGCTCGCGATGTAGTTCACGACCTCGGCGTCCGACACGGTGATCTTGCCGTCGACCTCGCGCTCACGCAGCTTCGACAGCATCAGCTCGGTGCGGGCGTCGCTCGTGAACACGCTCCAGGGCACGCCTTGCGCCTCGAGGCGCGCGCGATACTGTTCGAGCGTCATCCCGTTCGCCTGCGCGAGGCGCTGCAGCGTGGACTGCACGGTCGCATCGTCGATACGGATCCCGTCGTCCTTGGCCTTCTGCACCTGGATGCGTTCGAGGACCATCTGGTTCAGCACCTGCGCGCGCAACTGGTCAGCCGGCGGCACGGGTGCGTTCTGCTGCTGCAGCCGGCGCGCGATCAGGCCGACGCGCTGGTCGAGTTCGCGGCCCGTGATCACGTCGTTGTTGACGACCGCGACGACTTCGTCGGCGAGCTGCGCGCCTCGCGAACCAAGCGCCTGCGCCGCGGCCGGCGCGGCGGCGAGCAGCGCGGCGGACGCGGCGAGGCTGGACACGACTGCCGCGAAACGAAGGGTTTTCTTCATTGCCACTGATACTCCATTGAAATCGTGCTGACCGGTGCAGACAAGCCGGCGTTACTCGTAGTTACTGAAGCGGGACATCGGCGGCGGCGCGGACGGCAGCGGCGTATAGCCCGGCACCCCGGCGCGGAATGCCGCCACGAGACCGTTGTCGACGCTCGACAGCCCCTTCAACGTCAGCTGCATCATGAAGCGCGTCGACGAGTTCTGCTGCCCCGACGAGTTCACGCCGTTCGCGAACCGCTGGACCCCGACGCCGAGCGCCCAGCAATCCGCGTCGTATTGTAAGCCGAGCAGACCGTCGACGATCCGGTCGGCGGCCAGGTCGTAGTTGAAGCGGCCGACCGCGTACAGGCGGCGCGTGAGCGGCCATTGCGCGGACACCAGGAACTGGTTGATCGGCTGGTTGTCGAGCGTCGTGTTCGCCCGCGTATAGCGGTAGCCGACGTTGACCACGCGGCGCTCGCCCGGGCTGAAACCGAAACCGATGCTCGACTTCACGAGCTGGTTGTTGTTCTGGTTGTACTGGAACGCCGTTTCCGACATGAAGCCGGAGCCGAGCTTCAGCGCGGCACCGACGATCAGGTCCGAGTGGCGCGCCTGCACGGCGGACTGCCCCGAGTTCAGCGTGACGCGCTGATCGGCGAAATAGTACTGCTGCGCGATCACGAAGCGCGCGCGTTCGTCGCCGGTGCGCGGATCGATGAAGCGCGACGTCAGGCCGGCCGTGATCCGGTTCGCGTCCGCGATCCGGTCGTTGCCGACGAATGTGTTCGGCTGGTAGATCTCCGCGAGGCCGAAGTCCGATTCCGCGGTGTCGAACAGCGGCGCGTTCGACTGGTCGCGATACGGCGTGTACACGTAGTACAGGCGCGGCTCGAGGGTCTGGATGAAGTCCTGGCCGAACAGGCGCACCGAGCGGTCGAAGATCAGGCCCGTGTCGAAGCTCACGGTCGGGATCGACTCGGTGAAGCGCTTCGGGCTGTTCGGCGTGCTCGACGACAGGTAGTTCAGGTCGTACGACGCGAAGTGGTACTGGACCTTCGGCACGACGAAGTAGCCGGGGCCGTACACGCCGTACGCGATGTACGGGTTGAAGACGATCCGGTCGCCTTCGGTCGCATCGGCGGTCGTGATGCGGAACCGCGAATAGTCGGCTTCCGCGCCGAAGTCGAAGCCGCCGACGTTGTACTTCGTGTACTTCACGTTCAACTGCGGCTCGCGACTGTACGGCGCGATCGACGGCGGCAGCGTCTGCCAGTGCTGGTAGCGCGCGAGCACCGACCACGGGCCGTTGTTGTACGTGAGCCCGGCTTCCTGCTGGTACAGCGTCTGCGTCCCGTTGATGAACTCGTTCGTCGACCCAAGGTCTTCCGGATACGTGTTGTCCGAGACCTTGTTGAAGTAGACGTAGCCGCCGAAACCGCCGCCGAAGTTCTGCTGGTGCTGCCAGTAGATCGCGTAGCGGTTGCGGTGCGCGAGCCGGTCATCCGGCAGGTAATTGGCCGTCAGCGTGCCCGAATACGTCGGCGACAGGTAGCGGAACGTCGCTTCGGTCTGCACGCCGCGCCGCGAGATGATGCGCGGCGTGATCGTCAGGTCGCGGTTCGGCGCGATGTTGAAGTAGTACGGCAGCGTCAGCTCGAACCCGTTGTTCGAGTTCATCGAGAACGTCGGCGGCAGCAGGCCGCTGCGCCGCTCGCCCGACAGCGGGAACGTCAACCACGGGCTCGCGAAGATCGGCACGCCCTGGAAGAACAGCACGCCGTTGCGCGCGGTGCCTTCGTCGGCACCCGTATCGAAGTCGAAGCGGCTGCCCTTGATGTACCACGCGGGGTTCGTCGAGCACTGGCACGCGGTGTAGGTGCCGTTGACGAACACCGAGCGCTCGCTGTCGAGCAGGTCGACGCGCTCCGCGCTGCCGGACCCGCCCGTCACGTTGAAATGGTACTTCGGCGCCGTCATGAAGCCCTGGTTCGCCTCGACCTTCAGATGCGCTTCGGGGCCCGCGAACGACGTGCCGCCGTTGATCACCCGGACCTGGCCGTACGCATCGGCCATGTCGGTATCCTGATCGTAGTGGAGCGCGTCGGCCTTCACGACGGCGTCGCCGCGGCGCAGCTCGGCCGAGCCCTTCGCGGCCAGATCCTGCTCGGCCGTGCCGCTCGTATGGTCGGCAATCACGAAGGCGGCCGGCTTCGCGCCGTCCTTCAGCGGATGATCCTCGAGCTGCGGGGCGAGACGCAGATCCCACGGCGAGTCGAGCGGCTGCGGCTGCGCGGCCGCGCCCGACAGCTGCGCGTACGACACGGCCGGCACGAGGCCCGGCACGGCCAGGAGCGCGAGCGCGAGCCGCCGTTTGCGCGGCGCCCCGTCACCGGGGAAAACATTCGGGAATAGCGGTTTGGGCGGCATCTATCGTTTGGCGAATCGCCCCTTGTCAACCGCACCTGCGGCACATTCATTCGCACGCGGCGGGCCACGCCGTCGCACCGCGACTGCGGCTGAGCGCAAACCGGGGAGGCGATCGGGCGGACGGCGCGACAGGCGGCGGGCCTGCGCGGCGCAAGCTGACGCGGGGCGCGTCAAAAAAGTCGTGGGGTATTATATGGCAAGACGTTCCCCCCTCCGCCGAGTTTCATGACGCCCCCATCCGCCGCATCCCAGCCCGACGCCCGCCTCGAAGCACTGACCGCGTGGCTGCGCCCGCTCGCCGAGCGCTTCGCCCTCGACCTGTCGACCCTCGCACCCGCGTCGTCGGACGCCAGTTTCCGCCGCTATTTCCGCGTCGCGTCGGCCACGAGCCCCGGCGGCTCGCTGATCGCCGTCGACGCGCCGCCGCCCGAGAAGTGCCGCGAATTCGTCCAGGTCGCGCAACTGCTCGCCGCGGCCGGCGACCACGTGCCGGACGTGCTGGCCCACGATTTCGACGCGGGCTTCATGCTCGTGACCGACCTCGGCCGCACGTCGTACATCTCGGTGCTCGATCCGGCCGATCCGGTCGCGGCACGCCCGCTGATGCGCGACGCGCTCGACGCGCTGATCCGCTTCCAGCTGACGTCGCGGCCGGACGTGCTGCCGCCGTTCGACGAGGCGTTCCTGCGCCGCGAGATGGAGCTGCTGCCCGAATGGTTCATCGGCCGGCACCTCGGCAGGCCCGTCACCGACGCGATGCGCGGCACGCTCGAGCGCACCTTCGCGCTGCTGGTCGCGAGCGCCCATGCGCAGCCGCAGGGCTTCATGCTGCGCGATTTCATGCCGCGCAACCTGATGGTCTGCGAGCCGAACCCGGGCGTGCTCGACTTCCAGGACGCCGTGTACGGGCCGCTGACCTACGACGTCGTGTCGCTGCTGCGCGACGCGTTCATCAGCTGGGACGAAGAGTTCGAGCTCGACTGCTTCGCGTACTACTGGGAACGGGCGAAGAAGGCCGGTCTGCCGGTCGATCCGGACTTCGGCGAGTTCTACCGCCAGCTCGAATGGATGGGGCTGCAGCGCCACATCAAGATTCTCGGCCTGTTCGCGCGCATCAACTACCGCGACGGCAAGCCGCACTACCTGAACGACCTGCCGCGCTTCCTCGCCTATGCGCGCAAGGTCGCGCTGCGCTACCGCCCGCTCGTGCCGTTCGCGAAGCTGCTCGACGAGCTCGAGGGCAAGGCCGCGGCCGACGTCGGCTACACGTTCTGACCGTTCTGACCGCTCTCACATTCAGCCGAACAACATGAGCACTACCCTGACCACGGCGATGATCTTCGCCGCCGGGCGCGGCGACCGGATGCGCCCGCTGACCGACGCCCGCCCGAAGCCGCTGCTCGAAGCCGGCGGCAAGCCGCTGATCGTCTGGCAGATCGAAGCACTCGCCCGCGCGGGCATCGAGACGATCGTGATCAACCACGCGTGGCTCGGCGAACAGTTCGAGGCGACGCTCGGCGACGGCTCCCGCTGGGACGTGCGCCTCGTGTATTCGGCCGAAGGCGACGCGCTGGAAACCGCCGGCGGCATCGCGCAGGCGCTGCCGCTGCTCGAGCGCGACGGCCGGCCCACGGTGTTCGCGGGCGTCGCGGGCGACGTGTACTGCACATTCGACTACCGGACGCTCGCCGCCCGCGCCGCTCAAATGGCCACGCTCGACGCGCCCGCGATGCATCTCGTGATGGTGCCGAACCCGCCGTTCCATCCGGACGGCGATTTCGTGCTCCGCGACGACGGCTTGCTCGCGCTGGCCGGCGCCCCGCGCGTCACGTTCGGCAGCATCGGCGTGTACGACACGCGGATGTTCCGCGACATCGTGCCCGGCACGCACCGCGCGCTGTCGCCCTACTTCAGGGCGACCATCGAGGCCGGCCGCGCGACCGGCGAATTGTATGAAGGTATCTGGGAGAACGTCGGCACGCCCACGCAGCTCGGCGAACTCGACGCGCGGCTGCGCGCCGCTGGCTGAGCGTTTCGCGGCCGCCCGCCGGGCTATCCGGCGGTGACCGCGCAACGCCGCCCGATACCGGACGGCCGGCGAACCACCCGCTCGCGCCGCGCGCGGGCAGTCACGCTCACGCGGCCTCGGCCGCCTCTCCGCCCGCCGCAGCGCGCTGTTGCTGCAGCGCCCACATTTGCGCATAGAGTCCGTCCGCGCGCACGAGCTCGTCGTGGGTGCCGCGCTCGACGATCCGCCCGTGATCCATCACGAGAATCTGCTGCGCATGCACGACCGTCGACAGCCGGTGCGCGATCACGAGCGTCGTGCGGTGCCGCGCGATCTGGTCGAGCTCTTGCTGGATCGCGCGCTCCGAGCGCGAATCGAGCGCCGACGTCGCCTCGTCGAACAGCAGCACCGGCGGATCCTTCAGCAGCGTGCGCGCGATCGCGACGCGCTGCTTCTCGCCGCCCGACAGCTTCAGCCCGCGCTCGCCGACCGGCGTGTCATAGCCCTTCGGCAAGCTCTCGATGAATTCGTGGATGTGCGCGGCGCGCGCGGCCGCGATCACCTCGTCGCGGCTCGCGGTCGGCCGGCCGTACGCGATGTTGTAGTAGATCGAATCGTTGAACAGCACGGTGTCCTGCGGCACGATCCCGATCGACGCGCGCAGCGAGTCCTGCGTGACGTCGCGGATGTCCTGGCCGTCGATCCGGATCGCACCGCCCGCCTGCCGGTCGAGATCGTAGAAGCGGAACAGCAGGCGCGACAGCGTCGACTTGCCGGAACCGCTGTGACCGACCACCGCGGTCGTCGTGCCCGCGTCGATCGTAAACGTCACGTCGTGCAGGATCTGCCGCGACGCTTCGTACGAGAAGTTCACGTGCTCGAAGCGCACCTGCGCGCCGGCCACCGCGAGCGGCCGCGCGTCAGGCGCGTCCGGGACTTCCTTCGCGGCCGACAGCAGCCCGAACATCCGGTCCATGTCGGTGAGGCTCTGCTTCAGCTCGCGATACACGACGCCGAGAAAATTCAGCGGAATGTACAACTGCAGCATGAACGTGTTGATCAGCACGAGATCGCCGAGCGTCAGCTTGCCCGCCAGCACGCCCTGCGTCGCACGCCACAGGATGAACACGAGCCCGGTGCCGATGATCGCCTGCTGGCCGAAGTTCAGCACCGACAGCGAGTTCTGCGAGCGGATCGCGGCCTTGCGGTAGCGCTTCAGGTTCTCGTCGTAGCGCTGCGCCTCCCACTCCTCGTTGCCGAAGTACTTCACCGTCTCGTAGTTGATCAGCGAATCGATCGCCCGCGAGTTCGCGCGCGAATCGAGCTCGTTCATCGTGCGGCGAAAGTGCGTGCGCCAGTTGGTGACCTTCACGGTGAACACGATGTACGTGACGAGCGCCGCGAACGTCACGTACGCGTAGTACGCCTCGTACTTGACCACGAAGAAGCCGAGCACGAGCCCGACCTCGACGAGCGTCGGCAGGATGCTGTACAGCGAATAGGAAATCAGCTGCTGGATGCCGCGCGTACCGCGCTCGATGTCGCGCGACATGCCGCCCGTCTGGCGTTCGAGGTGGAAGCGCAGCGACAGCCCGTGCAGATGCCGGAACACCTGCAGCGCGAGCTGGCGCACCGCGCTCTCAGTGACCTTCGAGAACAGGATCTCGCGCAGCTCGGTGAAGAGCGACGTCGACAGCCGCACGAACGCATACGCGACGACCAGCAGGCCGACGCCGCCCGCGAGCACGATGCCGGCCGACTGCTCGGCGCGGCCGAGCGCGGTGAGCTGCTGCACGGCGGACAGGTGATCGACGATGCGCTTCATCACGACCGGCACGCCGAGGTTCGCGACCTTCGCACCGATCAGGCAGCCGAGCGCGAGCGCGACGCGCCATTTGTAGGTGGCCAGGTACGGCAGCAGCGACCGGATGGTCTGCCAGTCGTTGCGGGGCCCGGTCGGAGCCGGCGCGGGCTCGCCGGAAGCGGAATATCGGCGCATGGGGGGAAGGATCGGCGGCGCTGCCGGACGCGTGCTGCGGCGGCCGACTCGCCCGCTTTCTCGTACAATTTGCGAACGTTGTATTGTCGCAGAAGCCGCTTCGCGCCGCTGCCGGCGCCCTCGCCGGCTGGGCTGCGCGCGGCGGCAAATTTATTACAGGATGAAAGCCCCCGCCATGACCGATTCGACCCTCGAACTTCCGCAAAACCAGCCCGCGCTGCGCGTCGTCCCGCAACCGCACGACGCCAACGTCCACGGCGACGTGTTCGGCGGCTGGATCATGTCGCAGGTCGACATCGCCGGCTCGATCCCCGCGAGCCAGCGGGCGAACGGCCGCGTCGCGACGGTCGCGGTCAATTCATTCGTGTTCAAGCAGCCGGTGTTCGTCGGCGACCTGCTGAGCTTCTACGCCACCATCACGCGCACCGGCAACACGTCGGTGACGGTCGACGTCGAGGTCTACGCGCAGCGCATGCGCCTGATGGGCGAAATCGTGAAGGTGACCGAAGCGACGCTCACCTATGTCGCGACCGGCCCCGACCGCAAGCCGCGTCAACTGCCGCCGCTCTGATCCGCACGCGCCGCGCCGCGGCGCGGCGCCGCATGCGGCGCTCCCCGGGGCCCGTCAGTGCGTGGCCGTCAGCCCGAACTCCCGCATCGCCGGCACGAAGTCGTGATTGAGCTTCGGCTTGCGCGACAGCTTCATCAGCACGTAGCGCTGGAACGGCGCGAGCCGCTGCCACTGCGCGAGCGCGGGCGCCGGCAGCCCGGCCAGCGCGCTCTGCTGCACGAGCGCATCCGGCACCGTGTCGGTCGCGCGCCAGCTTGGCTGCTCGTCCGGCTGGAACCACGAGGGTTCGAGATCGGCATGCGTGCGCAGCATTTCGAACAGCGCGTGATCGAAATTGGGCTCGATCATGGTGTCGTCGTCGGCCGGAAAGCGCGCGAGCAGCTTGCGGTCCTCGAGCGGCAGCAGCTGCCACTGCTCCAGTGAAATCCGCAGACCGAAGCGGTCGAGATTGAAACGCACGATCATCGGAATGTACGTCAGGTTTTCCGACGAATCGTGTTCGAAATTGAATAGCAGCGGAGCGTCGCTGAGTCCCATGGTCATTACCCGAGTGGCGGATGCCGGCGCGGCCGGCCTGCCTGGGGTATTTTAGAACCTCTGCGCGCAAGCGGCGGACACGATCGTCGCCGCCCCTGCCTCGAATCAACGGGAGTGCTCGTGAATCCGACTGAAACAGACGAACCGCGCGGCGCGATCGAGCTGTCCGTGCGCCGCACGCGCGGCGGCGCGGTCGAGACCGCCCACGACTACGTCGGCCAGGAATGGCCGGTCGCGCTGGTCTTCAACGGCATCTCGCACGCAGTGATGATGTGCACGCCGCGCGACCTCGAGGCGTTCGCGGTCGGTTTCGCGATCTCGGAAGGGATCGTCGAACGCGGCAGCGACATCAAGGACATCGACGTGATCCTGCACGCCGACGCGCCGCTGCCGCACGCGGAGGTGCACCTGGAGGTGGTCCAGCAGGCGTTCGCCGCGCTGAAGGACCGGCGCCGCGCGCTTGCCGGGCGCACCGGCTGCGGCGTGTGCGGAATCGAAAGCATCGACCTGCTCGATCTCGCGCCCGAACGGGTGCCCGACACCGGCTTTCTCGCGCGCCTCGCGCCCGACGCGCTCGCGCGCGCGGCCCACACGCTGCCGGCCCATCAGGCCCTCACGCGGCTCACCGGCGGCCTGCATGCGGCCGCATGGTGCGACGCAACAGGCACGATCCGAATGGCGTTCGAGGATGTCGGCCGTCACAACGCACTCGACAAGCTGATCGGCTCGCTCGTGCTGGCACGCGCCGACGCGACCGACGGCTTCGTGTTCCTGTCGAGCCGGGCAAGCTACGAGCTCGTGCGCAAGTCGGCCAGGGTCGGCATCCCGATGGTCGCGACGATCTCCGCCCCATCGTCGCTCGCGATCGAGATCGCAAAGGCGGCCGGTCTGCGGCTCGTCAGCTTCTGCCGCGAAACCGGCCACGTCGATTACGGCACGGCCTGACGCCGGCCCTCCGGGCGCCGGCGGTTCGGTGCCGGCGCGGGCCGCTGCGTCAGTCGAACTGACGGAAATCCGGCTTGCGCTTCTCGAAGAACGCGGTCATCGCCTCGCGCGCTTCCGGCGCGCGCAGCATCGCGGAGAAGTGGCCGGCTTCCTCGGCCATCCGCGCGGCAACCGCGACCCCGCCCGTATCCTTCAACAGCGCCTTCGTCACGCGCAGCGACGACGCCGGCAGCGCCGCGAGCTTCGCGGCCTGTTTCGCCGCGAATGCGTCGAGCTCGGCGGCCGGCAGCACGCGATTGACGATGCCGATCCGGTGCGCTTCCAGCGCATCGAACGCTTCGCCGAGCAGCAGCTTCTCGGCCGCGACCTGATGGCCGGCCAGACGCGGCAGCAGCGCGCTCGACGCGGCTTCCGGGCACAGCCCGAGCTGCGCGAACGGCAGCGAGAACGTCGCGACGTCGGCCGCGTAGACGAGGTCGCAGTGCAGCAGCATCGTCACGCCGACGCCGACCGCGACGCCCGGCACCGCGGCGACGATCGGCTTGCTTGCCTGGCTGATCCGCGCGAGAAACTGAAACACCGACGCGTTCTCGTCCTTCGGCGGCGTCTTCAGGAAATCCTCGAGATCGTTCCCCGCGCTGAAGTTGCCATCGCTGCCGCGCAGCAGGATCACGCGGATCGCCTTGTCTTCCTGCGCGTCGGCGAGCGCATCGGCCATCGTCTGGTACATCGCCGCCGTCAGCGCGTTCTTCTTCGCCGGGCGTGCGATCGTGATCGTCATCACGCCGTCGGCGCGTTCCACTTGAATTTCGGCCACAACCGTCTCCTTTGACTTCCTCTACCGGAATGAAAAAACGGTGCGCGAGCTTGTGGCCCGCGCACCGTCGTCGCTTGTCGTCGCGTCCCGCTTACAGGCGTTCGATGATGCCCGCCGCACCCATGCCGGTGCCGACGCACATCGTGACCATCCCGTACTTCAGGTTGCGGCGGCGCAGGCCGTGCACGACGGTCGCCGCGCGGATCGCGCCGGTCGCACCGAGCGGGTGGCCGAGGGCGATCGCGCCGCCGACCGGGTTGACCTTCGACGGGTCGAGGCCGAGATCGCGGATCACCGCCAGCGACTGCGCGGCAAATGCCTCGTTCAGCTCGATCCAGTCGAGATCGTCCTGCTTCAGGCCCGCGGCCTTCAGCGCGGCCGGAATCGCTTCCTTCGGACCGATGCCCATGATTTCGGGCGGCACGCCGCGCACCGCGAAGCTCACGAAGCGCGCGAGCGGCGTCAGGTTGAATTCCTTGAGCACCTTCTCCGACACGACGAGCAGCGCACCCGCGCCGTCCGACGTCTGCGAGCTGTTGCCGGCCGTGACCGAGCCCTTGTTCGCGAACACCGTGCGCAGCTTCGCGAGGCCTTCGAGCGACGTATCCGCGCGCGGACCTTCGTCGAGCGCGATCTCGCGCGTCTTCACGTCGACTTCGCCCGTCGCGAGGTTCGGGAAACGCTCGGTGAGCGTGTACGCGGCGATTTCGTCGCCGAACTCGCCGGCCTGCTGCGCGGCGAGCGCCTTGCGGTGCGATTCGACCGAGAACGCGTCCTGGTCTTCGCGGCTCACCTTCCACTGCTCGGCGACGCGCTCGGCGGTCAGGCCCATCCCGTACGCGATGCCGAAGTCTTCGCTGCGATCGAAGATGTGCGGCGACATCGACGGCTTGTTGCCCATCATCGGCACCATGCTCATCGATTCGCAGCCGCCCGCGAGCATTGCGTCGGATTCGCCGACGCGGATGCGGTCGGCCGCCATCGCCAGCGCCGTGATGCCCGACGCGCAGAAGCGGTTGACCGTCACGCCGCCGACCGTCTGCGGCAGGCCCGCGAGCAGCGCGCCCATCCGCGCGACGTTCAGGCCCTGCTCGGCTTCCGGAATCGCGCAGCCGATGATCGCGTCCTCGATCAGCTTCGTGTCGAAGCCGGGCACCTGCGCGACCGCCGACCTGATCGCGTGAACCAGCAGCTCGTCGGGGCGCGTGTTCTTGAAGACACCGCGCGGGGCCTTGCCGATCGGGGTGCGGCTGGCGGCGACGATGTATGCATCTTGCAGTTGTTTGCTCATTTGAAACTCCTTGGCCTGTCGACCAGAGTTGGCGCTTCAGCGCTTACTCTGGTCCCATGCTATGCACTCGCTCACTCAGTTGCGCACCGGCTTGCCGGTCTGCAACATGCCCATGATCCGTTCCTGCGTCTTCTGCGTGCCGAGCAGCTCGACGAACGCACGGCGCTCGAGCGCGAGCAGCCACTGCTCGTCGACGAGGCTGCCGGCTTCGACGTCGCCGCCGCACACGGCTTCGGCGATGCGGCTCGCGATCAGGTAGTCGTGATCGCTGATGAAGCGGCCGTCACGCATGTTGACGAGCGATGCCTTGATCGTCGCGATCGCCGAGCGGCCCGCCACCGGCACGTCCTTCGCGCGCAGCGGCGCGCGATAGCCGACGGCGGCCAGCGCACGCGCTTCCTTCTTCGCGGTGTCGAGCAGTTCGAACACGTTGAAGACGATCGTGTCGGACGGCTTCAGGTAGCCCATCGCGCGCGCATCGTGCGCCGACGACGACACCTTCGCCATCGCCGCGTTCTCGAACGACTTCGTGACGAACTTCAGGATGTCGGTGGTCGCGTTCGCGGCCGTTGCCGCCTCCGCCGCGCGCAGCGCCGCTTCCTTCAGGCCGCCGCCCGCCGGCACGAGGCCGACGCCCACTTCGACGAGACCGATGTAGCTCTCGACGTGCACGACGCGCTTCGCGCTGTGCAGCATCAGCTCGCAACCGCCGCCGAGCGCGATGCCCGACACGGCCGCGACGACCGGCACGTTCGCGTACTTCACGCGCAGCATGCCTTCCTGGAACTTCTTCACGAACGGCTCGATGCCCTTCGCGCCGCCCATCATGAACGCGGGCATCGCCTCTTCGAGGTTCGCGCCGGCCGAGAACGGGCCGCCCGGCGTGCCGAGCTTCAGCGACGTCGGCTGCCAGATCACCACGCCCTTGTAATCCTTCTCCGCGAGTTCGATCGCCTGCACGAGGCCGTCGATCACGCTCGGCCCGATCGTGTTCATCTTCGACTTGAACGACACGATCACGACGTCGTCCTCGCCCGCGCGATCATCGACCCACGCACGCACCGCGTCGGTTTCGAACAGCGTCTTGCCGTACGACTTCGGGTCGGCGCCGGTTTCGCCGATGAGCGGCGCGCGGAACACCTGCCTGCCGTAGACGGCCAGGTCGGAACGCGGCACGAAGCGCTTCGACGCCGGCGCCCACGAGCCTTCGGCCGTGTGCACGCCGCCCTGCTCGGCGACCGGGCCTTCGAGCACCCACGACGGCAGCGGCACGTTCGCGAGCGCCTTGCCGGCCGCGATGTCTTCCTGCACCCACTCGGCGACCTGCTTCCAGCCGGCGGCCTGCCAGCCTTCGAACGGGCCTTCGTTCCAGCCGAAGCCCCAGCGGATCGCGAGGTCGACGTCGCGCGCGTTGTCGGCGATCGACTCGAGGTGCACGCCGATGTAGTGGAACACGTCACGGAAGATCGACCACAGGAACTGCGCGTGCGGATGATCCGTTTCACGCAGCAGCTTCAGGCGCTCCGCCGGCGGGCGCTTCAGGATGCGGCCGACGGTTTCGTCCGCCTTCGCGCCCGCATCCACGTAGGTGCCCGTCTTCGCGTCGAGCACCTTGATCGCCTTGCCTTCCTTCTTGTAGAAACCACCGCCCGTCTTCTGGCCGAGCGCGCCCTGCTTCACCAGCTCGGCGAGCACGGCAGGCGTCTGGTAGACCGGGAAGAACGGATCGTCGGCGAGGTTGTCCTGCATCGTCTTGATCACGTGCGCCATCGTGTCGAGGCCGACCACGTCCGCGGTGCGGAACGTCGCCGACTTCGCGCGGCCGAGGCGGCTGCCCGTCAGATCGTCGACTTCGTCGAAGCGCAGGCCGAACTTCGCGGCCTCGGTGATCACCGCGAGGATCGAGAAGATGCCGACGCGGTTCGCGATGAAGTTCGGCGTGTCCTTCGCGCGCACGACGCCCTTGCCGACGATGCTCGTCAGGAACGTTTCGAGCTGGTCGAGGATGTCGGCACGCGTATGCGCGGTCGGGATCAGCTCGACCAGGTGCATGTAGCGCGGCGGGTTGAAGAAGTGCACGCCGCAGAAGCGCGACTTCAGTTCGTCCGAGAAACCTTCGGACAGCTTCGTGATCGACAGGCCCGACGTGTTGGTCGCGAAGATCGCATTCGGCGCGATGTGCGGCGCGACCTTCTTGTACAGGTCGTGCTTCCAGTCCATCCGCTCGGCGATCGCTTCGATCACGACGTCGCATTCGGCGAGCTTCGCGATGTCGTCCTCGTAGTTCGCGGCTTCGAGGTATTTCGCGTCGTCCTTCACGCCGAACGGCGCGGGCGACAGCTTCTTCAGGTTCTCGATCGCCTTCAGCGCGATCGCGTTCTTCGGGCCTTCCTTGGCCGGCAGGTCGAACAGCAGCACCGGCACGCGCGCGTTGACGAGGTGGGCGGCGATCTGCGCGCCCATCACGCCGGCGCCCAGCACGGCGACCTTGCGAATCAGGAAATTGCTCACGGGATGTCTCCGGATAGTGTCGTGCAGCGCGGGTTGTAAGGGCTGCACGGCGAAGTGAGTACCAGGAACCGTTGCGTCGGGGCGGCGCGCGGCGCGCACCGCCCCGACTCGCGTCAGAACAGCGATTCGTCGACTTCCATCAGCGTCTTCGAACCGGCGCGCGCGGCGCGGATCGTCGCTGCCGTCTCGGGCAGCAGGCGCGCGAAGTAGAAGCGGGCCGTCGCGAGCTTCGACTTGTAGAACGGGTCGCCCGACGCTTCCTTGTCGAGGGCGAGGCGCGCCATGCGCGCCCAGAAGTACGAGAACACCAGATGGCCGACGGTGCGCAGGTACGGCACGGCGGCGGCGCCGACTTCGTCCGGGTTCTGCATCGCCTTCATGCCGATTTCCATCGTCAGCTTCTGCACCTTGTCGCCGATGTCGGCGAGCGGGTTGATGAACTCGGCCATCTCCGGCTTCACGCCTTCGGCTTCCGCAAATTCGGTGACGAGCTTGCCGAACTTCTTCAGCTTCGCGCCCATGTCGCCGAGCACCTTGCGGCCCAGCAGGTCGAGCGACTGGATCGAGTTCGTGCCTTCGTAGATCATGTTGATCCGCGCGTCGCGCACGTACTGCTCCATGCCCCATTCGGAGATGAAGCCGTGGCCGCCGTAGATCTGCATGGCGTGGTTGGTCGACTCGAACGCGTTGTCGGTCAGGAACGCCTTGATGATCGGCGTGAGCAGCGCGACGAGGTCGGCCGCTTCCTTGCGCACCGCTTCGTCACCGTGCGACAGTTCCTTGTCGATCTGCAGCGCGGACCAGTACGTGAAGGCGCGCGCGCCTTCCGCGTAGGCCTTCTGCGTGAGCAGCATGCGGCGCACGTCCGGGTGCACGATGATCGGGTCGGCCGGCTTGTCCGGTGCCTTCGGGCCCGTCAGCGAGCGCATCTGCAGGCGTTCCTTCGCGTACGTCAGCGAATTCTGGTAGGCGACTTCCGTCAGGCCCAGGCCCTGCATGCCGACGCCGAGACGCGCGGCGTTCATCATCACGAACATCGCGTTGAGGCCCTTGTTCGGCTCGCCGACCATCCAGCCCTTCGCGTTGTCGAGGTTCATCACGCACGTCGAGTTGCCGTGGATGCCCATCTTGTGCTCGATCGAGCCGCACTTGATGCCGTTGCGCTCGCCCGGCTCGCCCGCGGCGTCCGGCACGAACTTCGGCACGATGAACAGCGAGATCCCCTTCGTGCCTTGCGGCGCGTCCGGCAGGCGCGCGAGCACGAGGTGGACGATGTTCTTCGACATGTCGTGCTCGCCGCTCGAGATGAAGATCTTCGTGCCGCTGATCGAGTACGAGCCATCGCCGTTCGGCTCGGCCTTGGTGCGCAGGATGCCGAGGTCGGTGCCGCAGTGCGGCTCGGTCAGGCACATCGTGCCCGTCCATTCGCCCGACACGAGCTTCGGCAGATATTGCTGCTGCAGTTCCGGCGCGCCGTGCGCGTGCAGGCATTCGTAGGCGCCGTGCGACAGGCCCGGATACATCGTCCATGCCTGGTTCGCCGAGTTCAGCATTTCGTAGAGCGCGTTGTTCACGAACGCGGGCAGGCCCTGGCCGCCGTAGTCCGGATCGCAGCCGAGCGCCGGCCAGCCGGCCTCGACGTACTGCCGATACGCTTCCTTGAAGCCGGTCGGGGTCTTCACGACGCCGTCGCCTTCATACGTGCAGCCTTCGCGGTCGCCGACCTGGTTCAGCGGGAACAGTACCTCGGAGCAGAACTTGCCCGCCTCCTCGAGAACCTGGTTGATCGTGTCGGCGTCGAGGTCCGCATGCCGCGGCATTTGCTTGACCTCGGCTTCGACGTTCAGAAGCTCGTGCAACACGAATTGCATGTCGCGCAGCGGCGCGGCGTACTGTCCCATGACTCTCTCCAAAGGTGGGCAAAACGGCTCGAGCTCCTGGCGGGCGGTTCACGCGCCGCTAACGGCTCTCGCTCTGATACGAAACGATCGTCTTTTCCAGCGCGGCCCACGTGAGGCGCACGGCATCCGGCGAATGCAGGAATCGTGCGTCGTGATGCAAACCGAGCGTGAAGCTGTACAACTCGAAGAGCATCAGGTCCGGATCGGTATCCGCACGCAGATGGCCTTCTTCCTTCGCCTGCGAAATGGCACGCAGCATCGCGGCACGCCAGGCCGTCACGCTTGCGATCAACTGCTCGCGCACGGGGCTGTCAGGCCGGTCGTCGTACTCGACGGCTCCGCTGATGTAGATGCATCCGGTCGTCACCTCCTGGATGCGCTTCTCCGTCCAGCGAGCCAGCATCGCCCGAAGGCGCGGCAAGCCTCGCGGCTCGCGCAGGCTCGGAAAGAACACCTCGTTTTCGAAACGATGGTGATATTCGCGGACGACCTCGACCTGGAGGTCTTCGCGCGATCCGAAGTGCGCGAACACACCGCTCTTGCTCATCTGCATGCGCTCGGCCAGCAGGCCGATCGTCAGCCCCTCCAGCCCGTCACGGCTGGCGAGGTCCAAAGCAGCTTCGAGTATCGCGGCACGCGTCTGTTCGCCTTTTCGCATAGCTTTTTCTTAACCGTTCGGGGGGTCGAATAAAATCGAACGGCCGTACTATTATTGAGTGCGGCCGCTCGCGAAACAAGGAAATTATTAGAAACCGGTGTCTAACCGAGCCGCTATTTTGCGCGATTCCGGCGGGGCCGGAGCGGCTTTTCCGCACGAACGTGCGGACAGATTTTTGAAGCGAATGCTTAGTCGTAACCGCCGACTGTCAACGCCTTCATCACGACGCGGTACGTGTTGTACGCAAGCCAGTTCAGCATACGCTCGATGCGCGGCCGGGCGGCGTACCGGGTGGCGTCGATTTCGCGGCCTTCGGCGAATGCGATCGTGATCGCGTCGCGCAGCTCGTTGGTGAGCGCATCGTAGCGCACCAGCACGACATTGGCCTCATTGTTGAGCATCAGGCTCAGCGCGTCCAGATTCGACGAACCGACCGTCGCCCAGTTGTCGTCGATCACCGCGACCTTGCCGTGCAGGATCGTCTTGTCATATTCCGCCACGCGCACGCCCGCGCGCAGCAGTGCGTGATAGAGGAACGGCACGGCCGTATCGAGCGCCGTGAACTCCTTGCGGCCGATCAGGATCCGCACGTCGACGCCGCGCCGCGCGGCGCCCGTCAGCGCACGGCGCAGCTTGCGGCCCGGCATGAAATACGGGTTCGCGAGCAGGATCCGCTGACGCGCCTGGCCGATCGCGGCGAGATACGCCTTCTCGATCGCGCGGCGGTTCACGACGTTGTCGCGCGCGACGAACGCGACGCTCGGCTCGGTAACGACCCGCAGCGCGCCGGCCTTGATCCATCGGTGGCTGCGCATCCAGCGCCGGAACATGTCCGGGAACGCTTCGCCGCCGTGCAGGCCGGCCGCGTACTGCGCGTACGGCTTGTGGCCGAACTGGATGCGGTGCCACTGCAGCTCGAACGCGGCGCGCACGTCCGACACCGCCGGCCCGGCCATCTCGACCGCGAAATCCCAGCGCGGATACGGCAGCGTCGCGCTGCCCTGCGTGAAGTCGTCGACGATATTGATGCCGCCGCAGTACGCGACCGCATGATCGATCACCGCGAGCTTGCGGTGCGTGCGCGAAAAGCCGAAGCGGCCGAACAGGAAGCGGTTGTAGATGCAGTGCTCGACGCCGGCGTCGGCCCACGTGTCGAACAGCGGCAGGCGCGCGGTGCCGATGCCGTCGGTGATCACGCGCACGCGCACGCCGCGCTGCGCCGCGCGGATCAGCGCATCCGACACCGGGCGGCCGGCCGCATCGTCGCAGAAGATGTAGGTTTCGAGCATCACCTGCTCGCGCGCCGCATCGATCCGCTCGATCAGCGCGTGGAAGAATTCGCCGCCGGTCGTGCACAACCGCACCGTGTTGCCGGCCGTGAACGCGAGCCGCGACGCGGAGCCGCGTTCCTGCAGGAACATCTGCCGCAATTGCGCGAAGCGCTTGCGGGTTTCCGCATTCATGCGGACGAACCGTGCGGCGCCCGCGCGAGCGACGCGCGCACGGGCAGTTGCAGGATCGCCTCGGCGTTCGACGGCGAGTAGCAGCGCGCGGCCGCTTCGCGGTACGGCAGCCACGCATGGTCGACATGCTCGCGCGGCGACAGCGTCACGTCGACGCGGTGCGGCACGCACAGGCCGAACCAGTGCTCGACGTTGCGCGTGACGCCCGGCGCATAGCGATGCAGGTATTGCGGATAGATCGTGTATTCGATCCGGTGGTGCCAGTCGATCAGCGCGGAGGCCGGCACGTCGTGCGTACCGACCAGGATGCCGGTTTCCTCGGCGACTTCGCGCGCGGCGGTGAGCGCGAGCGGCTCGTCGAGCGCGTCCTTCGATCCGGTCACCGATTGCCAGAAATCGGGCTGGTCGGCACGCTTGATCACCAGCACGTCGAGTTCGGGCGTGTAGATCACGACGAGAACGGATTCGGGAATTTTCGGCGGCTTCGTCATCTTTGTTTCATGCGACACAGGGCCGTGCGCCGGGCCTGTGCCCGAACGTGCGGCAAGTGGTGCGACTGTACCGCAAAAAACGAAACAGGCGCATCGCGGCGCCTGTTTCGTTGGGGTGTCGTGCGCGCGTCGCCGCGCGCACGACCTGCGACAGGCGTTACGCCTTCGGCTGTTCCGGCTGACGCAAACGGATGTGCAGTTCGCGCAGCTGACGCTCGTCGACCGGGCTCGGCGCCTGCGTGAGCAGATCCTGCGCACGCTGCGTCTTCGGGAACGCGATCACGTCGCGGATCGAGTCGGCACCGGCCATCATCGTGACGATGCGGTCGAGACCGAACGCGATACCGCCGTGCGGCGGCGCGCCGTACTGCAGCGCGTCCAGCAGGAAGCCGAACTTCAGCTGCGCTTCTTCCGCACCGATCTTCAGCGCGCGGAACACCTTGCTCTGCACTTCCTCGCGGTGGATACGCACCGAGCCGCCGCCGATTTCCCAGCCGTTCAGCACCATGTCGTAGGCCTTCGCGAGGCAGCGGCCCGGATCGGTCTCGAGGTATTCGAGGTGCTCGTCCTTCGGGCTCGTGAACGGGTGGTGCGCCGCGACGTAGCGCGCGTCTTCGTCGTCGTATTCGAACATCGGGAAATCGACGACCCACAGCGGCTTCCAGCCGGCCTGGACGAGGCCGTTCGCCTTGCCGAATTCCGAATGGCCGATCTTCAGGCGCAGCGCGCCGAGGCTGTCGTTGACGACCTTCGCGCGGTCGGCCGCGAAGAAGATGATGTCGCCGTCTTCAGCACCGGTGCGCTCGAGGATCGCCGCGATCGATGCGTCGTGCAGGTTCTTGACGATCGGGCTCTGCAGGCCGTCGCGGCCCTTCGCCTTCTCGTTGACCTTGATCCATGCGAGGCCCTTCGCGCCGTAGATGCGCACGAATTCCGTGTAGCCGTCGATGTCGCCGCGCGACAGCTCGCCGCCCTTCGGCACGCGCAGCGCCGCGACACGGCCGTCCTTCGCGTTGGCCGGCGTGCTGAACACCTTGAAGTCGACGTCCTTCATCGCGTCGGTCAGCTCGGTGAATTCGAGCTGCACGCGCAGGTCCGGCTTGTCCGAACCGAAACGCGCCATCGCTTCCGAGTACGGCATCACCGGGAATGTCGCGTCGAGTTCGACGTCGATCGTCGTCTTGAAGATGTGACGGATCATGTCTTCGAACAGGTCACGGATTTCCTGCTCGCCGAGGAACGACGTCTCGCAGTCGATCTGCGTGAATTCCGGCTGGCGGTCGGCGCGCAAGTCTTCGTCGCGGAAGCACTTGGTGATCTGGTAGTAACGGTCGAAGTTCGCGACCATCAGCAGCTGCTTGAACAGCTGCGGCGACTGCGGCAGCGCGAAGAACTGGCCCGCGTTCACGCGCGACGGCACGAGGTAGTCGCGCGCGCCTTCCGGCGTGCTCTTCGTCAGCATCGGCGTTTCGATGTCGATGAAGCCCTGCTCGTCGAGGTACTTGCGCGCTTCGATCGCGACGCGGTAGCGCAGGCGCAGGTTGTGCTGCATCTGCGGACGGCGCAGGTCGAGCACGCGGTGCGTGAGGCGCGTCGTTTCCGACAGGTTGTCGTCGTCGAGCTGGAACGGCGGCGTGACCGACGCATTCAGCACGTTCAGTTCGTGACACAGCACTTCGATCTTGCCGCTCTTCAGGCCGGCGTTGACCGTGCCTTCCGGACGGTTGCGCACGAGACCCTTGATCTGCACGCAGAACTCGTTGCGCACGCCTTCGGCGGTCGCGAACATTTCCGCGCGATCCGGGTCGCACACCACCTGCACGAGGCCTTCACGATCGCGCAGGTCGATGAAGATCACACCGCCGTGATCGCGGCGGCGCTGCACCCAGCCGCACAGCGACACGGTTTGGCCCAGCAGGTGTTCGGTCACGAGACCGCAGTATTCAGTACGCATCGACATGATGTTTGCTTTCGTTCGGTTTGATCAACGGGTGCCGCAATGCGCGGCCCGGGCGATGATTCTTTACTTACAGCGGCGGCTCGACAGGGCGGCGGGCGGGCACCGGAGCCGGCGCCGAAGGCGCCACGACGCCCATCGAGACGATGTACTTGAGCGCGGCATCGACCGACATGTCGAGTTCGATGACTTCGCTCTTCGGGAGCATCAGGAAGAAGCCCGACGTCGGGTTCGGTGTCGTGGGCACGTACACGCTCACGTACTCTTCCGTCAGATGGTTGACCACGTCGCCGCCGGGCGCGCCGGTCAGAAACGCGATCGTATACGAGCCGCGACGCGGGTATTCGATCAGCAGCGCCTTGCGGAATGCGTTGCCGCTGCTCGACAGCAGCGTGTCCGACACCTGCTTGACGCTCGTGTAGATCGGCCCGACGACCGGGATGTGACGCACGACCGCGTTCCACCACGTGACGAGCTTCTGGCCGATGAAGTTCTGCGTGGCCAGCCCGACGACGAAGATGAACGCGAGCGTCAGTACCGCGCCGATCCCCGGCAGGCGGAAGCCGAGCATCCGCTCCGGCTGCCATGATTCGGGCAGCAGCAGCAGCGTCTGGTCCATCGTGCCGATGATGAGACCGAGCACCCACAGCGTGATCGCGAGCGGGACGAGAACCAGCAGGCCGGTCAGAAACACCGATTTCAGGGTCGTCTTTTTCATCATCTGCCGTCAATGAACCGCGCCGGAAGCGCGGTGTGGACGCGGCCCGGACGGGCCGCGACTGTCAACTGCCGGCGGCGGCCGCCGCAGCCGCAGCGCGCAGGCGGACCAGTAGGCGGCGACGGCCGCGAGCCCGAGTGCCGCGAACGTGAGCGCGGCGACGCCCGCGTGCGACTGGCCGTCGCCGTCGGGGCCGAGGATCCCTTGCGCGACGATCAGCGCGGCCGTCCAGAAGCCGATCACCGCTTGAGCGAGCATGCGCGCGCACGCCACGCGGCGCGGGCGCCCGACGGCACGCAGGCACGTCGCGGACGGCGAGCGAAGACACAGGAACAGGGTGGCGGCGAGCACGGCGGCCAGTGCGATGAACCAGTCGATGAGGAAAGCCATGAAGAAGCGGGAAGCGGACGGAGCGGATGAAAGGCTGCCCACTTTAGTGTCGGCGCGCGCGCGATTGAATCAGACGAATCCGAAATTGAAAGGCATTTTTAATCGGGAGTGGTCAGTGGCCCTGTTCCACAAGCGGTATCATCGGCATCGGTCCAACCATTCAGGCCGTGCGGCGCACGGCCGGAGATTGCTGATGAAGATGAAGACTTCGCGGGCGCGTCGCGCGCCCGGGTTCGTGCTGGCGGCCGCGGCCGTCGGTGCGGTGCTGTTGCTCGCAGGCTGCGAGAAGTCCGGCACGCCGGCCCAGCAAGCCGATACGGCCGCGAGCGCGGCCACCGATGCCGCCAACAACGCGGCCAAGGCGCTCGACCAGGTGGCGAGCACCGTCAACCAGCAGCTCAATGCCGCGAAGGCCGGCATCGCGAGTGCGGCCTCGGCCGTGCCGCCGCTGTCCGCGAGCGGCCTCGCGTCGGCCGCGCAAGCGCAGCTCGATGCGGCCGCTTCCGCGGTCGTCGCGCATGCGGCGTCCGAAGCGGGCGCGAAAATGGCGGAGGCCGGCAAGAAGCTGCAGCAGTGGAGCCAGCAGAATGCGTCCGGCGCGAAGCCTGCCAGCGGCGAGTAACCCGGCACTTGCGCAATCCGTAAAATGTAATTATAGTGGTTACACATTGTCGCCGGCTGCCGTTCGGGCCGGCGTCGTCAGGTGAGTGAGGAATGAATACCAGCAGCCGGTTCGCGTTTGCCGTTCACGTGCTTGCCTTGCTGTCGATGCAGGAAGGCGCGCCGCTGTCGTCCGACATCATCGCGGGCAGCGTGAACACGAATCCGGCGCTGATTCGCCGTCTGCTGTCGATGCTGGCGGCGGCGGGGCTGACCACGTCGCAGCTCGGCGCGGGCGGCGGTGCGCTGCTGGCGCGCGAGCCGGGCGAGATCACGCTGCTCGACGTGTATCGCGCGGTCGACGATGCGCAGTTGTTCGCATTGCATCGCGAGGCGCCGAATCCCGCGTGTCTCGTCGGGCGGCACATCCAGGGCGTGCTGATCGACTACATCGGCGATGCGCAGCGCGCGATGGAAGCGTCGCTTGCCACGCGCACGCTCGCGGACGTCACGGCCGACGTGCTCGAATCGGAGCACCGCAGCCGGCCCGCGGGAAGCGCCGGCGGGTGACAGGCAATGGATGACGCAGGGCAGGGGGCCGGACGGCGCGCACGCGCGGCGGCCGGCACGACGGAGTTTCGCTCCGTTTTTTTTCGGTCTTATATGTAATTACTTTAGTTACTTTTCTTTCTGGAGAATTGACATGACGCAACGTACCCTGAACATCGCACTGTTTGGCGCCACCGGGATGATCGGTTCGCGCATCGCCGCGGAAGCCGCGCGCCGCGGCCATCGCGTGACCGCGCTGTCGCGCCACCCGGGCGCATCCGGCGACGGCATCGTCGCGAAGGCGGCCGACCTGTTCGATGCGGCCAGCATCGCGGCCGCGCTGCCGGGTCACGACGTCGTCGCGAGCGCGTACGGTCCGAAGCAGGACGATGCCGCGAAGGTCGTCGCGGCGGCAAAGGCGCTGGTTGCCGGCACGCGTCAGGCGGGCCTGAAGCGGCTCGTGGTGGTGGGCGGCGCCGGTTCGCTCGAAGTCGCGCCGGGCAAGCAGCTGGTCGACACCGAAGGTTTCCCGGACGCGTACAAGGCGGTCGCGCTCGCGCACCGCGATGCGCTCGACTATCTGGAAACGGTCGGCGATCTCGACTGGACCTTCTTCGCGCCGGCCGCCCTGATCGCGCCGGGCGAGCGCACGGGCACGTTCCGCACGGGCGTTGGCAAGCTGATCGTGGACGCGCAGGGCAACAGCAAGATCTCGGCGGAAGACTACGCGGTCGCGTTCGTCGATGCGCTCGAGCAAGACAGCTTCGTGCGCGAGATCGCGACGGTCGCGTATTGAGCGACATCGCGGCAAGGCGGCGCCCGCGTGCCGCATTCTCCGTGAGCATCCGTGAGCATTCGTAAGCGCCCGGCTGCCAGCGCGGTCGCAACGACTTCAGGCGATTCCACCTCGACGGGTGGGATCGCCTGTTTTCATTTGGGGTGGCACTCATCGACCAGCCCGACACGCGCGGGATTCCGCGCATCGCGGCGTATCCCCAGCTGATTGGTATTTATCCCGGTCGACGCCGCGCAGCGGTTTCCATATCGTTCCCCGTCATGCACGATGTATAGAAAAAATTTCTATCTACGAAGGACTGGGGAAATGGATGCCATCGATCGCAAGCTGCTGGAGCTGTTGCAGGCAGATGCTACATTGCCGATCGCGGAACTCGCGCAGCGCGTAAATCTGTCGCAGACGCCCTGCTGGAAGCGCGTGCAGCGGCTGAAGGAAACCGGCGCGATCCGCGCGCAGGTCGCGCTGTGCGATCCACGCAAGCTCGGGGTCGGCACGACCGTGTTCGTCGCGATTCGCACGAACCAGCACACCGAGGAGTGGGCGCAGCGTTTCACTCAGGCCGTGCGCGACATGCCGGAAGTCGTCGAGGTGTACCGGATGAGCGGCGAGACCGACTATCTGCTGCGGGTCGTGGTGGCCGGCATCGACGATTACGATCGCGTCTACAAGCAGCTGATCCGCGCGGTGCCGCTGTTCGACGTGAGCTCGTCGTTCGCGATGGAGCAGATCAAGTATTCGACCGCGCTGCCGGTGCGCGATCTGTCAGAACCGGCGTAGCGCGGTCCGGCGGCTCGAACAGAGTGCGCCGTCCTCGTCATCGCGCTTAGCGGCCGCGTGCCAGCGCCCGGGCGCGTTCGTCCGCCAGCGCGTCGCGGCGCACGAACTCCGCGACGAACGGGCTGGCCGGATGATGGTGCACCGCGTACGGCGTGTCCCATTGCGCGAGCCGGCCATCCTTCATCACGCCGATCCGGTCGGCGATCGCGAACGCTTCCGCCTGGTTGTGCGTGACGAGGATCGCGGTATGACCCGTGCGCTTCAGGATGTCGCGCAGTTCGAACGCGAGCCGCTCGCGCGTATCGACGTCCAGATTCGAGAACGGCTCGTCGAGCAGCAGCAGTTCCGGCGACGGCGCGAGCGCGCGGGCGAGGGCGACGCGCTGCTGCTGGCCGCCCGACAGTTCGTGCGGATACGCGTGAGCCGCATCGGCGAGACCGACGAGTTCCAGCATGTCCGCGACGCGGGTACGCCGTTCGGCCTTCGGCATGCGCCGCAGGCCGAACGCGACGTTGTCGGCCGTGCTCAGGTGCGGAAACAGCGCGTAGTCCTGGAACATCATCCCGATGCGCCGCCGCTCGGGCGGCACGTCGAGCGACGGCGCCGCGACGGGCGTGCCGTCCAGCACGATGCGCCCCATGCGCACGGGCTCGAAACCCGCGATCGCGCGCAGCACGGTGGTCTTGCCGCAGCCCGAGGCGCCGAGCAGGCAGCCGATGTCGCCGCGCGGCAGCGCGAGGCTCAGCCCGTCGACCACCGTGCGGCGGCCGTGCGGCGTGTCGTAGGCGACGCAGAGGTCGTCGAGTTCGAGCAGGTTCACGATGTCAGGCTCCGATCTTGTGACGGGTGCGCGCGAGCAGGATCACGGGCACGAGCCCGGCCAGCACGATCGCGAGCGCGGCGACCGCGCCTTCCTCATAGGTGCCGCGCGCGGCTTCCGCATACAGCCAGGTCGCGAGCGTGTCGAAATTCAGCGGGCGCAGCAGCAGGGTCGCCGGCAGCTCCTTCATCGCGTCGACGAAGACGAGCAGGGCGCTCGTCGTGAGCGCGGGTCGCAGCAGCGGCAGGTGCACGCGGCGCAGCGTGCCGCCGGCCGTCTCGCCGAGCGAGCGCGCGGCCTGTTCGAGCGACGGCGGAATGCGCGCGAGGCCCGCTTCGATGCTGCCGGTCGAGATCGCGAGAAAGCGCACGGTGTACGCGATCACGAGCGCGGCCGCCGAACCCATCAGCAGCAGCCCGTCGCGGCCGAGCGCCGCGCCGAGCAGCCGGTCGGCCGCCGCGAACGGGATCAGCAGGCCGATGGCAAGCACGGTGCCCGGCACCGCATAGCCGAGGCATGCGATGCGTGCACACACGCGAGCAGGGCCCGCAGGTGCGCTGTCGCGCCGCGCGCGTGCCGCCCATGCGACGACGAGCCCGCAGGCAAGTGTGGTGACGGTCGCGGCGGCGGCGATCGTCAGCGTGTTCGCGAGCCCGGTCAGCAATTGCGCCGACACGCCGCCGACGAGATGCAGCCGCTTGCCGA
>NZ_VWWG01000064.1:0-36871 GCF_011753085.1 Burkholderia sp. Tr-862 | reverse complement strand
CACGCCGCCGGTGAAGGGCGCGAGCGGCGTGCAGGACGCCGACGCATTCGTCGACCGGCTCGCCGCGCCGGCGCAGGCGGCGAGCGCGAGCACCGGCATTCCGGCGCGCTTCATCGTCGGCCAGGCCGCGCTCGAATCGGGCTGGGGCAAGCGCGAGATCCGCGCGAGCGACGGCTCGACGAGCTACAACGTGTTCGGCATCAAGGCGAACAAGGGCTGGACGGGCCGCACGGTGTCGGCGCTGACGACCGAGTACGTGAACGGCACGCCGCGGCGCGTCGTCGCGAAGTTCCGCGCGTATGATTCGTACGAGCATGCGATGACCGACTATGCGAACCTGCTGAAGAACAACCCGCGCTACGCGGGCGTGCTGAGCGCGAGCCGCAGCGTCGAGGGTTTCGCGCACGGGATGCAGAAGGCCGGCTACGCCACCGACCCGAATTACGCGAAGAAGCTGATCTCGATCATGCAGCAGATCGGCTGACGGGCAGGCCCCGTCCGCCGTCTTTCGGACCGCGCCCGGCACCCCGCCGCGCGCGGTTTCAACGTTTGCGCGAAAAATATCGGCAATTCGATCTAAACTTTCGGTGAGCACTGCCGCTAAGTGTGTGAGACCTGCTACCGGGCCCTGTTCTGGCCCGGTTTTACTGCGCACCGGTCGTCCGGGCGCCCTGACAAGAAAACCGGCTAGCCATGAATATCGAAACGTCGACCGATCCGAGCCTGGATGCGGGCCATTCCGGGCCTGACTACGCCCGCCGCAATCCGCTGGAGATCGGTGTGCAGTTGCGCAATCTCGTGAACCGCGGCGACTTCCTGACGGTGCAGTACCCGGGCGGCCAGCTGGTCACGCGCCTGCTCGAGGTCGACGTCGGCGCGCGCACGTTCACGTTCGACTGGGGTGCGCTGTCCGAGCAGAACGCCAGCATCCTCGCCGCGTCGCACTGCACGTTCTCGGCCGCGCCGGAGGGCGTGCGCGTCGAATTCACCACGAGCACGCCGCGCGAGACGCGCTACGAGGGGCTGCCCGCGTTCGTCGCCGATTTCCCCGACGTGCTGATGTGCATCCAGCGCCGCGAGTACTTCCGCGTCGATGCGCCGATCGTCGATCCGTTCCTCTGCCGCGGCACGCTCCCGGACGGCGAGAGCTTCGTGTTCGAGGTGCATAACCTGTCGCTCGGCGGCGTCGGGTTGCGCACGGCCGACGAGCGCGTCGAGGCGCTCGAGGTCGGCACGCTGCTGCCGGACGTCGAGCTCGAGCTGACCGGCCACGGCAAGCTGTCGCTCGAGCTGCGCCTCGTGTCGCAGCGTTCGACGCAGATGCCGAACGGTTCGCGGCGCTACCAGCTCGGCTTTCGCTTCATGTCGCTGCCGGGCAGCGCGGAGAACACGCTGCAGCGCCTGATCACGCAGCTCGAAATGAAGCGCCGCTCGCTCGCGCGGGCCTGACGCCCCCCTCGCGGCCCCGCTCGGGGCCGCCTTCGCACCGGCGCCGGCAGCGTCCGCCGGGGCCCTCGACCGGCGACGCGCGAACGCGCGTCGTGCGTGCATTTTTTCCTCAATTTTTTCGATCCGCGGCCGTTATACCGGGAGTCACGCAACCCGGCGGCCGCAGCGCGGCCGGCTCATCAGGATCGCGCATGTCCAACACACTCATGAACCTCGGCGTCAGCGGCCTCAATGCCGCGCTCTGGGGCCTCACGACGACCGGTCAGAACATCAGCAACGCCGCGACGCCCGGCTATTCGGTCGAGCGCCCCGTTTATGCCGAGGCGAGCGGCCAGTACACGTCGAGCGGCTACATGCCGCAGGGCGTGAACACCGTCACCGTGCAGCGGCAGTACAGCCAGTACCTGAGCGACCAGCTGAACAGCGCGCAGTCGCAGGGCGGCGCGCTCTCGACGTGGTATTCGCTCGTCGCGCAGCTGAACAACTACGTCGGCAGCCCGACGGCCGGCATCTCGACCGCGATCACCGGCTATTTCACCGGGCTGCAGAACGTCGCGAACAATGCGTCCGATCCGTCGGTGCGGCAGACCGCGATCAGCAACGCGCAGGTCCTCGCCGACCAGCTGAAGGCGGCCGGCCAGCAATATGATGCGCTGCGCCAGAGCGTCAACACGCAGCTCACCAGCACCGTGTCGCAGATCAACACGTACACCGCGCAGATCGCGCAACTGAACCAGCAGATCACGGCGGCGAGCAGCCAGGGGCAGCCGCCCAACCAGCTGATGGACCAGCGCGACCTCGCGGTGTCGAACCTGTCGAGTCTCGCCGGCGTGCAGGTCGTGCGCAACGACAGCGGCTACAGCGTGTTCCTCGCGGGCGGCCAGCCGCTCGTCGTCGCCGACAAGAGCTACCAGCTCGCGACGGTCACGTCGCCGTCCGATCCGAGCGAGCTGACCGTCGTGTCGCAAGGCATCGCCGGCGCGAACCCGCCGGGCCCGAACCAGGCGCTGCCGGATGCATCGCTGTCGGGCGGCACGCTCGGCGGCCTGCTCGCGTTCCGCAGCCAGACGCTCGACCCCGCGCAGGCGCAGCTCGGCGCGCTCGCGACCAGCTTCGCCGCGCAGGTCAACGGGCAGAACGCGCTCGGCATCGACCTGTCGGGCAAGCCGGGCGGCAACCTGTTCACGGTGGCGAACCCGGCCGTCTATTCGAACCAGGGCAATACCGGCAACGCGTCGCTGTCCGTCTCGTTCTCCAACGCAGCGCAGCCGACGACGAGCGACTACACGCTGTCGTACGACGGCACCAACTACACGCTGACCGACCGCGCGAGCGGGTCGGTGGTCGGCCAGGCGACGTCGATGCCGGCGTCGATCGGTGGCCTGGCCTTCTCGTTCGCGTCCGGTTCGATGAATGCCGGCGACCAGTTCACCGTGCTGCCGACGCGCGGCGCGCTGAACGGCTTCGGCCTCGCGACGACGAGCGGTTCGGCGATCGCGGCCGCGTCGCCGGTGGTCGCGGCGGCGTCGAGCACCAACCTCGGCACGGGCAAGATCACGCAGGGCGCGGTGAGCGCCGGCTACCAGGTCCCGACGACGCCGACCAAGCTCACCTACGACGCGGCGTCGAAGTCGCTGTCGGGCTTCCCGGCCGGCACCACGGTGACGATCGCGGGCACGCCGCCCACCTCGGTGACGATCACGAGCCCGACCGACAGCGTGCCGTACGACGCGACGGCCGGCGCGAAGCTGACGATCATGAGCACCACGCAGCCGGCGCCGGCGGGCGTGATGAACGGCGTGACCGTCACGCTGTCCGGCGCGCCGTCGGACGGCGACGCGTTCACGATCGGGCCGTACGCGGGCGGCACGAGCGACGGCTCCAACGCGCTCGCGCTGTCGCAGCTCGTCACCGCGAAGTCGCTCGGCGGCGGCACGACGACGCTGACCGGCGCGTATGCGAACTACGTGAACGGCATCGGCAACACGGCGAGCCAGCTGAAATCGTCGAGCGCCGCGCAGACCTCGCTGGTCGGCCAGATCACCACTGCGCAGCAGTCGGTGTCGGGCGTGAACCAGAACGAGGAAGCGGCGAACCTGATGCAGTACCAGCAGCTTTACCAGGCGAACGCGAAGGTGATCCAGACGGCGGCGACGCTGTTCCAGACCGTGCTCGGCCTGTTCAACTGACCGGATTCGAGGAATAGAAGCGATGCGAATTTCCAGCGCCCAGTTCTTTCAGCTGAACGTTTCCCAGATGAACGATCAGCAGGCGCAGCTCGCGCAGCTGTACCAGCAGATCGCGAGCGGCGTGAGCCTGCAGACGCCGGCCGACAACCCGGTCGGTGCGGCGCAGGCCGTGCAGTTGTCGATGACGTCGGCGACGCTGTCGCAGTACGCGACCAACCAGACCGCGGCGCTCGCGTCGCTGCAGGCCGAGGATCAGGCGCTGCAGAGCGTGAGCGGCGTGCTGACCAGCGTGCAGACGCTCGTCGTGCGTGCCGGCGACGGCTCGCTGGCCGACAGCGACCGCTCGGCGCTCGCGACGCAGCTGCAAGGCTATCGCGACCAGCTGATGACGCTCGCGAACTCGAACGACGGGGCCGGCAACTACCTGTTCGCCGGCCTGAACAATTCGTCGGCGCCGTTTACCAGCAGCCCGAACGGCAGCGTCAGCTACGTCGGCGACTCGGGCACGCGCCAGGTACAGATCGCCGATTCGAGCAGCGTGGCGCAGGGCGACACCGGTTCGGCGGTGTTCATGTCGGTGTCGTCGCTCGGCAGCGCACCGGTGCCGTCGGCCGGCGCCGCCAACACGGGCACCGGCACGATCACCGCGGTGACGGTCACGAGCCCGTCGGCCGCGACCAACGGCCATCAGTTCTCGATCGCGTTCGGCGGCACGGCCGCCGCGCCGACCTACACGGTGACCGACAACTCGGCCAAGCCGCCGACCACCACGGCCGCGCAGGCGTACACGGCGGGCTCGGCGATCGCGCTCGGCGGCGGGATGACGGTGGCGGTGTCGGGCACGCCGGCCGCCGGCGACACGTTCGCCGTGACGCCCGGCCCGCAGGCGAGCGGCGGCGCGGACGTGTTCTCGACGCTCGACTCGATGATCTCGGCGCTGAAGACGCCCGTGACCGGCAACCCGGTCGCCGCCGCGGCGCTGTCGAACGCGCTGATGACGGGCTCGATCAAGGTCGGCAACACGATGCGCAACGTGACGACGATCCAGGCGTCGGTCGGCGGCCGCGAGCAGGAGGTCAAGGCGATGCAGGCCGTCAACCAGACCGCGTCGCTGCAGACGACCAGCAACCTGACGGATCTGACCAGCACCAACATGACGACGACGATCAGCCAGTACCTGCAGGTGCAGAACGCGCTGACCGGCGCGCAGAAGGCCTACGTGCAGCTGCAGAACCTGTCGCTGTTCCAGTACATCAATCCGTGATGTCCGCGGCGCCCGCTGCGATGTGAGCGCCCGCTTACATCGCGCGACGCGCCGGCCGGTCGCTGCATGCCACAGCGCACGGCCACGGCCACGGCTGCGGCCGGCCGGCATGTGCGATCGCGCCGGCCCGGTGTCCGCCCCACGGGCGCGGCCGTCGCACCGGCGGTTCGCGCTTGCCAGCCCCATTTCCGCTCCGTAAACTCGCGCCAGATTCCAGACCGGCGCACCGTTCGCAGCCGGCGTTCGACAGGAGCCCTTTTTCCCCATGTCCGATTCCTACTTCCCGCGCTGGCGGGTGCAATCGACCGGCGCGGCGCGCGTGGTCGGCCCCGACGAACGCCTCGCGTGGCCGCAGATGGTTGCGATGGGCGTGCAGCACGTGGTCGCGATGTTCGGCTCGACCGTGCTCGCGCCGCTGCTGATGGGCTTCGACCCGAACCTGTGCATCTTCATGTCGGGCATCGGCACGCTGCTGTTCTTCGTGCTGGTCGGCGGCCGTGTCCCGAGCTACCTCGGCTCGAGCTTCGCGTTCATCGGCCTCGTGATCGCGGTGACGGGCTACGGCGGCAGCGGCCCGAACCCGAACATCGCGGTCGCGCTCGGCGGGATCGTCGCGTGCGGTGTCGTGTACGTCGCGCTCGGCGCGCTGGTGCAGGCGATCGGCACGCGCTGGATCGAGACGCTGATGCCGCCCGTCGTCACCGGCGCGGTGGTCGCGGTGATCGGGCTGAACCTCGCGCCGATCGCGGTCAAGGGCGTGTCGGCCTCGACGTTCGACTCGGTGATGGCGCTCGTCACGGTGCTGTGCGTGGGCGGCGTCGCGGTGTTCGCGCGCGGGATGATGCAGCGCCTGCTGATCCTCGTCGGGCTCGCGATTGCGTACGCGCTCTACGCGATCGCGACCAATGCGATGGGCCTCGGCAAGCCGATCGATTTCTCGATCGTCGCGCATGCCGCGTGGTTCGGCGTGCCGGCTTTTCGCGCGCCCGTGTTCGATCCGCACGCGATGCTGATGCTCGCGCCGATCGCGGTGATCCTCGTCGCCGAGAACCTCGGCCACATCAAGGCGGTCAGCGCGATGACGGGCCACAACCTCGACCGCTACGTCGGCCGTGCGTTCATCGGCGACGGGCTCGCGACGATCGTGTCGGGCAGCGTCGGCGGCACGGGCGTGACCACCTACGCGGAGAACATCGGCGTGATGGCCGTCACGCGGATCTATTCGACGCTGGTGTTCGCGGTCGCCGCGTTGATCGCGATCGGGCTGGGCTTCTCGCCGAAGTTCGGCGCGGTGATCCAGACGATTCCGGGCCCGGTGCTCGGCGGCGTGTCGATCGTCGTGTTCGGGCTGATCGCGGTGACGGGCGCGCGGATCTGGGTCGTCAACAAGGTCGACTTCTCCGACAACCGCAACCTGATCGTCGCGGCCGTCACACTGGTGCTCGGCGCCGGCGACTTCTCGCTGAAGATCGGCGGCTTCGGGCTCGGCGGGATCGGCACCGCGACGTTCGGCGCGATCATCCTCTACGCGATCCTGCGCAAGGAAAAGGAACCGGGGCCGGTGGTCTGATTTGGGTGCGGGCGGTGCAATGCCGCCCGCCGGTGCGTCTTTACGCGCCGGTGTTCGACTGCGCCTGCAGCCACGCACAGAACTGCGCGACGAGCGGATCGTCGGCCGGCGCGCGCGGCGCGATCCACCAGTAGCTGCGCGTCGCGATGCGCGGCCCGTCGAGTGGCATCACCAGGCGCCCGCTCGCGAGTTCGTCGTCGATCAGCGGCAGCGGGCCGAGCGCGACGCCCAGCCCGTCGACGGCCGCTTGCAGCGCCAGATAGAAGTGGTCGAACGACTGCCGCTTGCGCCCCTTCGGCGTCACGCCGGCCGCCGCGAACCAGTCGCGCCAGCCTTCCGGCCGCGTATCCGAATGCAACAGCACGTGCCGTGCGAGATCGTCCGCGCGGGTAATCGGCGCGCGCTTGAGCAGCGCGGGGCTGCAGACGGGAATCACGCTTTCGTCGAGGAAGTGGCCGCTCGTGCAGTTGGGCCAGTGGCCGGGGCCGCGGCGGATCGCGACGTCGAAGCCGTCGAGCGCGTCGAGCGGCGCGTTCGACGTGGACAGCTTCAGCTCGACGTTCGGCACGTCGCGCTGGAACCGCGACAGGCGCGGCAGCAGCCATTTCATCGCGAAGGTCGGCAGCGCATTGATGCGCAGCACGCGCGCGGCGCCGGTGTTGCGCAGCTGCTCGGTGGCGAGCGCGATGCTGTCGAACGCGGCGCGCACGGTGTCCAGATAGCGGCGGCCTTCGTCGGTGAGCCTCACGCGCTTGCCGTAGCGGTGGAACACCGGCTTGCCGAGCCACGCCTCGAACCCGGCGATCTGCCGGCTGATGGCACCATGAGTCACATGCAACTCGTCGCCAGCGGCGCTGAAGCTTTCGTGTCGTGCCGCTGCTTCAAAGGCCCGAAGCGCGGAAAAGGGCGGGAGATCGCGTGCCATGCTTGTGATTCTAGATCACAAGGGCGCGTCGATAAAATCGTTTTGCCGGCATGCTGAACGGCGGTAATCTCGGGACACCGTTTGATGAGGAGCCCCATGCAATCCGTTTCCCCGCCGCCCGCGGCGCCCGCGCGCCGCATCGGCCTCGCCGAGCTGTTCACCGGCTTCCTGTCGCTCGGCCTGATGTCGTTCGGCGGCGCGCTGCCGTTCGCTCGGCGCACGATCGTCGACGAGCGCAAATGGCTGTCCGCCGACGAATTCACCGATCTGCTCGGCCTGTGCCAGTTCCTGCCGGGCGGCAACGTGATCAACCTGTCGGTCGCCGTCGGCATGCGCTTTCGCGGCGTCGCGGGTGCGTTCGCCGGCATTCTCGGGCTGATCGCGGGCCCGACGCTCGTCGTCGTCGCACTCGGCGTGCTGTATGCGAAGACGCAGGGCGATCCGCGCGTGCAGCACCTGTTCGGCGGGCTCGCCGCCGCGGCCGCGGGCCTGCTCGTCGCGATGGCCGTGAAGGTCGTGAAGCCGCTGCGGCACGCGCCGCGCACGGCGGCAGGCATCGCGGCGCTCGCGTTCGTCGCGATCGCGGTGCTGCGCCTTCCGCTGCTGACCACGATGCTGGTGCTGACGCCCATCAGCATCTGGCTCGCGTCGCGGCGCCGCGATACGCCGGCATCGCAACGCACCACTGCCCGCGACGGAGGCCGGTCATGAACGACACGCTGATCGCGATCGCGACGATCTTCAGCCAGCTGTCGCTGCTCGCATTCGGCGGCGGCAACACGATCCTCCCGGAGATGCAGCGGCAGGTGGTCGACGTCCATCACTGGATGAGCGCGCACGAGTTCACCGCGCTGTTCGCGCTCGCGCAGGCCGCTCCCGGGCCGAACATGATGATCGTGTCGCTGGTCGGCTGGCACGTGGCCGGCTGGGCCGGGCTGCTGGTCGCGTCGATCGCGAAGTTCGGGCCGTCCTCGATCGTCACGGTGCTCGCGCTGCATGCGTGGGAGCGCTTTCGCGACCGCCCGTGGCGCCGCTACGTGCAGCAGGGGCTGATGCCGGTCACGGCCGGGCTCGTCGCGGCCAGCGCGGTGCTGATCTCGGAAGCGTCGAACCGCACCGCGATCCAGTGGGGCATCACCGCCGCATGCGCGGTACTCGCGTGGCGCACGCGCATTCATCCGCTGTGGCTGCTCGCGGCCGGCGCGCTGATCGGGCTTACCGGCATCGGTCAGTGAGCGGCAGCCGATCGGCGGCGGCCGACCGATGCCGGGCGTGACCGAACGCTACGGCGACGCCGGCCGGTCGCCGTTCACGAGGCCGAGCAGCCGGCCGCGCTCGCCACCGACGTCGTCCGTCGCGGCCGGCCAGTCCACCACGTAACCGGTGTCGAGCGCGTCGCGCATGATCGCGTCGTAGTCGGCCTTGCGGAGCCTGCCGCTGCCGCGCATCGCGTCGGCCACCTCGTGCTTCAGCTTCGGCGTGAACGACGGATAGGCCGCCACCAGCGCCGCATACTGGCGCGCATCGACTTCGCCCGATTCGCGATTGAACGCCCAGACCGCCACCAGCACGATCGCGAAGAACGGAATCACGGTGTAGCGCAGGAAGAACTTCGCGGGTGTCATGGCATGCGGCGGCATGTCGACAGGGGCAGCGGGTCGGGGTGGAGCGGAGCGCGGGACGGCGAAGGTAGCTGGCGATGGCGGCCGCGAAGGTGGCCGGTATACTCGGCCGGTCTTCCGGCACCGCCATCCGCGACGGCGGCATGCGCAGCATGCGCGCGCCCGACGCCGACCATTATATTGGCGCGGCCGCGCGGAAGCCGCGACGTCCGGCACCGGCCGGAACCGATGAATCAGGCGCCGCCCGCCTCGCCTCGTGCGGCCGGGCGGCGCGTCACACGGGAGGATCGATGGATCTCGACGGCGCCAGCCGCAACCTCACCGTCGCCGCGCTGCTCACGCTGTCCGGCGGCTACCTCGACGCCTACACGTACGTCGGTCACGGCCACGTGTTCGCGAACACGATGACCGGCAACGTCGCGCTGCTCGGCATCAACGTCTCGGCCGGCGAATGGGCGGAGGCGCTGCATCATGTGCCGCCGCTCGGCGGCTTCGTGGTCGCGGTATTCGTCGCGCACCTGTTCGGCCTCGCCGCGCAGCGCGGCTGGATGCGCCACACCGCGTTCGTGAGCCTGATCGTCGAGATTGCGTTTCTCGGCCTCGCCGCGAGCGGGCTCGTCGGCGCGTCCAGCGCGTGGCTGATTCCCGGCATCTCGTTCGTCGCGACGCTGCAGACGCTGTCGTTCACCCATCTCGAGGAACTCTCGTACACGTCGGTGATGACGACCGGCAACCTGCGGCGCGCCGCGCAGAAGCTGTTCGTCGGGCTGATTCCGCGCTACGACGCGCTCGCGCTGCACGACTCGGCGCTGCTCGCGACGATCAGCTTCTGTTTCCTGGCCGGCGCGGTGATCGGCGGCCTCGTGACGCGGCTCGTTCCGGACGTCGCGCTGTGGGGCGCGGTGCTGTTGCTCGTCGGTGCGTTCGCGGAGATCGTGCGGCGGGCGCGGCGGCGCGCGGGCGGTGGTGGTGATGGCGGCGCTGGCAGTAACGGCCGCGATGGCAGCAATCCCGACGGCGGCACGCCACGAGAGGCAAACCCCGCGCGGTAAACGTTGCGCCCGGGCGACAAAATCGCGCGTTGCCACCCTTTTCAATTTCTTTCAGCGCGCGCACTGGTCTTATGATTCAGCCCACATCGCGCACGCCATGAGCGTTCCGCGATCGCCACCCGGCCGCGCACGCGGCCGGCCATGAATGGAGACACCGACAAAAAGGGCAAGCTCATGAAGCAGACCACCCGACTCGCAGCTATCGCAGGGGGCGCGGCGCTGGCCTTCGCCAGCCAGTACGCAGCAGCACAAAGCTCGGTCACGCTGTGGGGCGTCGCCGACGCCAGCATCCGTTACCTGACCAACGCAAACGCGAAGAACGACGGCCTGCTGTCGATGGCCAACGGCGCGATCACGAACAGCCGCTTCGGCATCTACGGCACGGAAGACCTCGGTAGCGGCCTGAAGGCCGTGTTCAACCTCGAAAGCGGCGTCAACCTGCAGAACGGCGGATTCGCCGACAGCGGGCGCCTCTTCAACCGCGCAGCGTACGTCGGCCTGCAGAGCCCGTACGGCACGGTGACCCTCGGCCGCCAGAAGACCCCGCTGTTCGATCTGCTGGCGGACACCTACGATCCGCTGACGGTCGGCAACTACCTCGAAAACGCGTGGCTGCCGGTCGCGCTGGGTGGCGGCCTGTATGCGGACAACCAGATCAAGTACACGGGCAAGTTCGCGGGCCTGACCGCGAAGGCGATGTACTCGACGGGCACGAACTACGAATCGACCGGCGCCGGCGGCTTCTCGGGCCAGATCCCGGGCTCGCTCGGCAAGGGCAATGCATGGGGCGTGTCGCTGTCGTACGTGGCGGGCCCGCTGAGCATCGCAGCCGGCGCGCAGCAGAACAGCGACAACTCCGCGCGCAAGCAGACGATCTACCACGCGAACGTCGTGTACGCGTTCAGCAAGGCGAAGGTCTATGCGGGCTACCTGCGCTCGAAGGACGACACCGGTTTCGTCGACAGCCTGCTCGCGCAGCAGTCGATCCCGGTCGCGAAGGGCACGGGCCGGATCGACGACGGTCCGTTCGCGGGTGTGAGCTGGCAAGTCAGCACGCCGCTGACGCTGACGGGCGCGTTCTACTACGACCACATGCGCAACGCGATGACCACGAACGGCACGCTCGCGAGCGGCAACCGCTACGCGATCGTCGGCATCGCCGAATACGCGCTGAGCAAGCGCACGGAAGTCTACGGCACCGTCGACTTCAACAAGACGAACGGCGCGGCGAACGTCGAGCTGCCGGGTCGCAGCAACCAGACCGGCATCGCGATTGGCCTGCGCAATATCTTCTGACGAAAGTTGGAAAACGCACGCGCGGGCCCCGGCTCGGCGCGCATCGAAGAGGCTCCCGCGGGAGCCTCTTTTTTTTCGTCACGCGAGCTTCCTGCGCGCGCACGGCCATTCAGCGACCGCTCCATCGGAAGCGACTCGCCCGTAAGGGTTCCGTCGGCAATTCGGAACATACTTTGACAGTGCGCGCGAAGCGTTTCCGCTACGCTGCGTGCAGGCTCCGCCGTGCGCCGCGCCGCACGCGCGGGCGTCGTTCCGGTGCGCGTTTTCGCGTGCGGCCGGCCTGGTGCGTAATTTGTGTATCCGGTGATGACAAACACGGTCTGCCGGTTTTTTTCGTGGGACGATGCGCTCACGATTTTCTTGAAAGGGGATGACGATGGGTATCCTGAACACCGTGGGCGAAATTGCCGGCGCCGTGGCGGCCGTCGAGGCAGCGGAGAAGCTCGATCCGGATGCGGGCCTGCTGACCAAGGCGGCAGCGGCCGTCGCCGGCTTCAAGGGCGCCGAGGCGATCGAAGGCATGCTCGAGAAGAAGGAAGAGCAGCCCCAGCAGGCAGACGATACGCAGGCGACGGACGGCAGCGACACGTCGCAGGCCTGAGCATGGCGGCGGGTCCCGCCGCGGGTGCGCCGTTCGCGCGCCCGGGCGGACCGGCGCCGCGCGACCGGCAGGTCGGGCATGTGGTCGATCGGTGACGCATGGCACACCCGGCAGCTGGTTTGACCGGCGAGAGGCGACGTCTCTCGCCGTTTTTTATGGGGCACGCGCTCCGCGGCGCCCCGTCCCGCACGAATGCCGGAATCTTGTTATCGTGCCTTCATCCGAACTGCGATGAGGGCTTGCGATGGAATTCGACTACGACCTGTTCGTCATCGGGGCCGGCTCCGGCGGCGTGAGGCTCGCCCGGATGTCGGCGTCATACGGCGCGCGCGTCGGGATAGCGGAAGAGGAGCAGATCGGCGGCACCTGCGTGCTGCGCGGCTGCATCCCGAAGAAGCTGCTCGTCTACGCATCGCATTATCCGCACGAGCTCGAGGACGCGAAGGGCTTCGGCTGGACCTTCGGCGCCGGCACGCTCGACTGGCCCGCGCTGATCGCCGCGAAGGATCGCGAGATCAACCGGCTCAGCGACATCTACATCAATCTGCTGCGACAGTCCGGCGTCGAGATGCACGCGGGGCGCGCGACGCTCGTCGACGCGCATACCGTCGCGATCGGCGCGCTCACGATCCGCGCGCGCCACATCGCGATCGCGACCGGCTCGCGCCCGTCGCTGCCGCCGCGGCCCGGCATCGAGCATGCGATCACGTCGCGCGAGGCGTTGTCGCTCGCGAAGCTGCCCGAGCGCATCGCGGTGGTCGGCGGCGGTTACATCGCGGTCGAGTTCGCGGGCATCTTCAACGGCTTCGGCAGCCATGTCGACCAGTTCTATCGCGGCGAGAAGATCCTGCGCGGCTTCGACGACGACGTGCGGCAATTCCTGACCGACGAGATGACCAAGCAGGGCGTCGCGATCCATGCGCGCGCGGTGGTCGAATCGATCGTGCGCGCGGACGACGGCACGCTCAGCGTGCGGGTTGGCGATGCGCAGCACGGGCCGTACGACGCGGTGCTCTATGCGACCGGCCGCGTGCCGAACGTCGAGGGGCTCGGGCTCGAGCGCGCGGGCGTGCTGCTCGACGCGCGCGGCGCGATCGCGGTCGATGCGTATTCGGCGACGTCGGTCGAATCGATCCATGCGATCGGCGACGTGACGTCGCGGCCGCAGCTCACGCCGGTCGCGACGCGCGACGGCGCGCTGCTCGCGGCGACGCTGTTCGGCGGGCGCCGCGCCGCGACCGATCACGAATGGGTGCCGTCCGCGGTGTTCAGCCAGCCCGAGGTCGCGACGGTCGGCCTCACCGAGGCGCATGCGCGCACCGTGTACGGCGAGCTCGACATCTACCGCACGTCGTTCAAGGCGCTGCGCCACACGCTGTCGGGCCGCGACGAGCGCACGCTGATGAAGCTCGTGGTCGCGCGCGACAGCCAGCGCGTGGTCGGCGCACACATGGTCGGCCGCGACGCGGGCGAGATCATCCAGGGCATCGCGATCGCGATTCGCGCGGGCGCGACGAAGGCGCAGTTCGACGACACGATCGGCATTCACCCGACCGCGGCCGAGGAGTTCGTGACGCTGCGGCAGAAGGTGGCCGACTAGCGGCAACCGGCGCGTGTTGTCGGCGCCGGCTTCGGTTGCGCGTCGTGTATCACGCGCTGCCGTGCGGTCCGCATTCGCCGAAGTACGGGACGGACTGAGCGCAGGTCGGCCGCAGCGCACGGGCACCGTGTTCGCCCGTCGCGCCGCCATCATGCCGACGTGATGCGATTCGATCGAACGGCCGCGCTCGTTGCGCGGCCGTTTTCGTTTTGCATCGGCGTGCGGCGGCGTTCAACGCTTGCACCGCATCGCCGCGGGATGACGCTCAATGCACGCCAAGCGCGTCGAGCAGCCGGTACCAGCTCATCGCGAGCACCAGCGCCGGCGTGCGCAGCGTCGCGCCGCCGGGGAAGTCGCGATGCCGGATCCTGCCGAACAGGTCGAAGCGGCTCGCCTGGCCGTCGATCGCCTCGGCGATCAGCTTGCCCGCGAGCGCGGTCGTGTTCACGCCGTGCCCGGAGAAGCCCTGCGCGAAATACAGCGTCGGCGCGACACGCCCGAAGTGCGGCGCGCGGTTCATCGTGATGTCGACGAAGCCGCCCCATGCGTAGTCGACCTTCACGTCCGCGAGCTGCGGGAACGTCTTCAGCATGTCCGCGCGCATCGCGTCGGCGAGATTGCGCGGCGGCCGCGTCGAATAGCTGACCTTGCCGCCCCACACGAGCCGCGTGTCGGGCGCCGGGCGGAAATAGTCGAGCACGAAGCGGCTGTCGCAGATCGCCGCGCGTGCGGGCATCAGCGCGGCGGCGCGGGCTTCGCCGAGCGGCTCGGTCGCGATCACGTAGGTGCCGACCGGCATGATCTTTTTCGACAGCGCAGGCGCGAGCGTGCCGACATAGGTGTTGCAGGCGAGCACGACGAAGCGCGCACGCACGTGCCCCTGGTCCGTTTCGACGACATGACCGCCCGCGACGTCGCGCACGCGCGTCACGCAGCTGTCCTCGTGGATCCGCACGCCGGCATCGGTCGCCGCGCGCGCGAGCCCGAGCGTGTAGTTCAGCGGATGCAGGTGGCCGCTGTCGGGGTCGTACAGGCCGCCGCGATAGCGCGCCGACTGCACGTAATCGCCGAGTTCGTCCGCTTCGACGAAATGGAAGCGGTCGTAGCCGAAGCGCTTCGCGGCCTCGTCGCGCCAGCGCTTCAGCGCATCGGCGTCGCGCTCGGTGTTCGCGGCGGTCAGGTAGCCGGGTACGAGCGCGCAGTCGATGTCGTGTTGCGCGATGCGCGACTTCACGAGCGACAGCGTTTCGAGCCCCATGTCCCAGATCCGCTTCACGTCGCCTTCCGGCATGAAGTTGCCGAACGTATCGATGCCGCACGCGAAGCCGCCGATCAGCTGGCCGCCGTTGCGTCCGCTCGCCGCCCATCCGACCCGCGACGCCTCGAGCACGGTCACCGAATGGCCGCGCTCGGCGAGGTTGAGCGCGGCGGACAAGCCGGTGAGGCCCGCGCCGATCACGCACACGTCGGCATCGGTCGCGCCGGCGAGCGGCGCATGGCGGGTCGTATCGTTGGCGGTCGCCGCGTAGTACGACGCGACGTGCGGCTGGTTGGCGAATGTCTGCATGGTCAGGAGAACGGAGAAAGAAGGCTCAGAACAGCTCGCGCACGCGGTGGTACAGCATCCCGAGTTCGAGCGCGGGCTGCCGCCACGCGTCGCCGCCGGGAAAGCGCCGGTGGCGCAGCTGGGCGAACAGGTCGAACGCGCGCGTGTCGCCCGCGATCGCGCCGGCGATCGCGCGCCCGGCGATGCCGGTCAGCGCGACGCCGTGTCCGCTGAAGCCCTGGACGTAGAAGAAGTTCGGATCGAGCGCGCCGAAGTCCGGCGCGCGGTTGCGCGTGACGTCGACGAAGCCGCCCCACGCGTGATCGACGCGCACGTCGGCGAGCTGCGGGAACACGCCGACCATGCGCCGCCGGATCGTTTCGGCGAGCGTGTCGGGCGATGCGCCCGCGGAATTCGCGCGGCCGCCGAACAGCATCCGGTGGTCGGCCGAGAGCCGGAAGTAGTCGAGGAAGAAGTTGTTGTCGCACACGGCTTCGCGTTGCGCGATCAGCGCGTCGGCGCGTGCGCGGCCGAGCGGTTCGGTCGCGATGATGGTCGACGCGATCGGCGCGATGCGCGCGGCGGTCGCGGCCGGCAGGATGCCGCCGGGGCCCGCGTTGCAGCACGACACGACGAAGCGGCAGCGCACCTCGCCCGACGGCGTGCGCACGACCGGCCGCGCACCGCGCACGACCTCGAGCGCGGGCGTGTGCGCATGGAGCGCGACGCCTTCACGGCGTGCGGCATCGGCGAGGCCGAGGCAATACTTGAGCGGATGCAGGTGACCCGACAGCGGATCGTAGACGCCCGCCAGATAGCGGGACGACGCGATGCGCGCGCGGACCTCGCCGGTGTCGAGCCACGACAGCGACGGATGGCCCCAGCGCGAGCGCGCGGCGTCCATCCAGGCGCGCAGGTCGTCGATGCGGCGCGGTTTCGTCGCGACCGTCAGGTAGCCGCGCGTGAAGTCGCAGTCGACGCCGTACCGCGCGATCCGCTCGGCGATCAGCGCGACGCCGTCGAGCGACAGCGACCATGCGGCGCGTGCCCCGGCGGCGCCGAGCTGCCGCTCGATCACCTCGTCTTTCGCGAACCCCGTGATCGCCTGGCCGCCGTTGCGACCCGACGCGCCCCAGCCGGGCCGGTGCGCGTCGATCACGGCGACCGACAGCCCGCGCGCGCGGCAATCGAGCGCCGTCGACAGGCCCGCGAAGCCCGCGCCGATCACGCACACGTCGACGTCGATCGCGTCCTCCAGCACCGGGTCGTCGACCACCGGCCGCGTGGCGGTCGCTTCGTAGTACGAGTCGCGCGCGAGCGCATCGGCGCGGCGGGTGAAAGACTGCGTCATCAAACCGACTCCCTCGAAGACGGCCGGCGCCGGTGCGCGACGCACCGCGGTCCGGCCGGGTGAAACGGCGCGGGACGCCATGCGTGGGCACGGCGTCCCGCGCGGCCAGCGTCAGAACGAATAGATGAACTGCGTCGCGAGCAGGTCGTTGGACTTGCCGTACGAACCATCGTTGCGCAGGAACACCTTGTTGTTCGCCCAGTCGTGCCGGTATTCGACCTTCACGGTGATCTGCTGGGTCGGATAGAACAGCAGGTCGAGCGCGACGTCCTGGCGGATGGCGCCCTTGCAGTCGAAGCCCAGGCCGCCGTTCGCCTTCGACGTCGCGAGGCAGTCCGCATCGACGCCGAAGCCGTTGGACGGATCCATCCCGTTGCCGTTCAGCGCGATGCCGCCGCCGCCGCCGCCGTTCTTGCGGTTCACGAGCGCATCGTAGCGCAGCGTCACGCCCATGCGGCCGACCACCGGTGCGTTGAACTTGCGGTGCGCGAGCAGCGACAGGCCGTACCACTGCGCGAGCCCGCCGTTGTACGCCGCATGCTGCTGCTGGCCGTAGTCGAGTTCGGCGTTGTACTGGATGTCGGCCAGCGTGTAGGTCGCGTCGACTTCGCCGAAGAAGAACGTGCCGTACGCGCTCGGCGCGGCGCCGCCCGGGCCGTAGTGGACGTTGCCGTCCGAATCGATCGCGCTCGCCAGCGTCTGCCGGCCGATGTTGATCGAGCCGCCGATGTCGAGTGCGCTCGACCACGTGTAGTCGGCGCGCGCGGTGAAGGTCGGCACCTTGTTGCTGGTCGTGATCGGGTCGCCGAGCGCGTTGGTGCCCGTCTGCGTGACCGAGCCGTACGTGCGGTACTGCTCGTTGCCGACGAAGAACTTCCATGCCCAGTTGCCCTTCGTGTAGTTCGCGCCCGCACCGACGTAGCTGCCCGGATCGGAGAAGTCGTACAGCAGGTTGTGCGTGAGCGTGAGCATCTGGTTCGACTGCTGCACCTCGTAGCCGCCGAAGCTCGGGATCAGGCCGGCGACGAGCGTGGTCGACGCGGTGATCGGCACGTTGATGACCGCGGTGTTGAGCAGGTTGTCGGTGATCGAGCCGCGCGAGTTCTGCAGCAGCGTGATGCCGTTGCCGCGGTTCGGCATCAGCGTGATCTCGGCCGACGGCGCCATCGGGCCGACGCCGAAGGTCTTCTTGATGTCGAGGTACAGGTCGCCGAACGTGCTGTTGAAGTAGTTGTACGCGTTCTCGTGGTTCGCGAACAGGAACGACGACGTGCCGGCCGCGCGGTTGTAGATGTAGGTCGGGTCGATGTAGCCCGTCACCGACAGGCCCGCGAGCGGCCCGGTGCTGGCCGCGTCCGTCAGCGAGTCGACCTTCAGCTGCTGGTTGGCGATCTGCTGCTTCATTTCGCTGACTTCGTCGTTGGTCAGCGCGGCCTGCGCCTTGCCATAGTCCGGCGAGGCCGGATCGGCGGCCACGATCACCGGCCTGGACGCGGCCGTCGCACCGGCCTGCGCGACGGGTGCGCCGCCCGGCTTCCCGGCGAGCTGCGCCTGCATGGCCTTCATCTGCTTCTGCAACGCGGCCACCTGCGCCTGCAATGCCTTGATTTCGGCGGAGGTCGAGTCAGCCAGCGCGATGCCCGGCAACGCGCCGGCCACCAGCAGGCAGATCAGTTTCTTCTTCATTGCGGATTCTCCTTGTCGTGTGCCTGTCAATCTGCGTTTCGGTGCGCGCCGCAAACGCGCGGCGCGCACGTCTTGTTATCGATGGATGGGGAGGCGGGGCGTCAGGCCGTCGCGAATGCCGCCTTCAGGTCGGCGACCCGACGCCGTTCGCGCGCGATCATCATCTGGTTCACGACGATCACGCCGATCGTCACCGCGGTGATGAACAGCGTCGCCAGTGCGTTCATCTCGGGATTCAGACCGAGCCGCACGCGCGAGAACACCACCAGCGGCAGCGTCGTCGAGCCCGGCCCCGACAGGAACGCCGACAGCACCAGATCGTCGATCGACAGCGTGAACGACAGCAGCCAGCCCGACAGCAGCGCCTGCGAGATCAGCGGCAGCGTCACCACGAAGAACACCTTCAGCGGCGTCGCGCCCAGATCCAGCGCCGCTTCCTCCAGCGACTTGTTCATCTCCTTCACGCGCGACTGCACGATGATTGCCACGTACGACACGCACAGCATCACGTGACCGATCCAGATCGTCACCATCCCGCGGCCCTTCGGCCAGCCGAACATCTGCTCCAGCGCAACGAACAGCAACAGCAGCGAGATCCCCTGGATCACCTCCGGAATCACCAGCGGCGCGTTGATCATCCCGGTGTACAGCGTGAAGCCCTTGAAACGGCCGAAGCGCGCGAGCACGAAACCCGCCCACGTGCCAATCACGACCGACGCGGTGGCCGTCAGCAGGCCGATCTTCAGCGACAGCCACGCGGCGGTGAGCAGCTCGTCGTCTTCCAGAAGCGCCGCGTACCACTTCAGCGAGAAGCCCGACCACACCGTCACCAGCTTCGATTCGTTGAACGAGTACACGACCAGGCTGATGATCGGGATGTACAGAAACAGGAAGCCGAAGGCGAGAACGCCCGTCGACAGCGGTTTGTTCGGCTTGATCATTTCGCTCCCTCCAGTTCCTTGACCTGGTAGTACTGGAACAGCGCCATCGGCACCAGCAACAGCAGCACCATCGCGACCGTCACCGCGGACGCCATCGGCCAGTCCATGTTGTTGAAGAACTCATCCCACATCACGCGGCCGATCATCAGCGTGTCGGCGCCGCCGAGCAGTTCCGGAATCACGTACTCGCCCACCGCTGGAATGAACACCAGCAGGCTGCCGGCGATGATCCCGTTCTTCGACAGCGGCAGCGTGATGCGCGTGAACGCGACCCACGGCTTCGCACCGAGGTCGTACGCGGCCTCGAGCAGCGTGAGGTCCATCTTCACGAGGTGTGCATAGAGCGGCATGATCATGAACGGCAGGTACGAATAGACCATCCCGATGTAGACACCGGCGTCGCTGTGATAAAGGCGCAGCGGCGTGTGGATGATGCCCAGCGCGATCAGCGTGTGATTCAGCAGGCCGTCATCCTTCAGGATGCCGATCCATGCGTACACGCGGATCAGGAACGACGTCCAGAACGGCAGCATCACGGCCATCATCAGTACGTTGCGCCGGCTCGGTTCGGCACGGGCGATGTAGTACGCCATCGGATAACCGATCAGCAGGCACAGCACCGTCGACACGGCGGCCATCTTCAGCGAGCTGAGGTAGGTCGCGATGTACAGGTCGTCCTGCAGCAGGAACGCGTAGTGCGACAGCTGCAGCGCGAAGTGCACGACGCCGTCCTTGAACGCCACGAGGGACGTGTACGGCGGGATCCCCATCACCTGATCGGCGAAGCTGATCTTGAACACCAGCACGAACGGCAGCGCGAAGAAGATCGTGAGCCACAGGAATGGCACGCCGATCGCGACGTTGCGGCCCGACGGCAGGAAGCGCGACAGCGCGGCGAAACGGCTGCGGCGCGCGCGGCCGGCGCCGGTGCTTGCCGCACCGGTTGATACCGGCGCGGACGGAGTGGAAGCGGAAGTTCTCATCATGTCGTCCTCACTGCGTCAGCACGACGCCGCTGGCCGGCGACCACGACACGAACACGTCGTCGTTCCACGACGGCGCACCGTCGTGCAGCAGGTGTGAGCTCGACAGGTTCGACACGACCGTCTTGCCGCTCGGCAGGCGCACGTGATACAGCGAGTAGCTGCCCATGTACGCGATGTCGGTCACGACGCCGCGCGCCCAGTTGTGATGCGAGCCGGGCTTGTCGCGCGACACATGCACGCGCTCGGGCCGCACCGAGATGCCGACCGGCATCCCCAGCGGGCCGGTCACGCCGTGGCTCACGTACATGCGCGCCTCGAGGTCGTCGCTCTCGACGAAGATGTGATCGGGCTCGTCCTCGACCACGCGTCCTTCGAACAGATTCGTCGAGCCGATGAACTCGGCCGAGAAGCGGCTGTTCGGGTATTCGTACACTTCGCCGGGCGTGCCGATCTGCACGATCTTGCCTTCGCTCATCACCGCGAGGCGGCTCGCCATCGTCATCGCCTCTTCCTGGTCGTGCGTGACCATCACGCAGGTCACGTCGACCTTCTCGATGATGTTCACCAGTTCGAGCTGGGTCTTCTGGCGGATCTTCTTGTCGAGCGCGGACATCGGTTCGTCGAGCAGCAGCAGCTTCGGGCGCTTGACGAGCGAGCGGGCCAGCGCGACGCGCTGCTGCTGGCCGCCGGACAGCTGGTGCGGCTTGCGCTTCGCGTACTTGCTCATCTGCACGAGCGCGAGCGCGTCGGCCACGCGTTCCTTGATCTCGTTCTTCGGCGTGCCTTCCTGCTTCAGCCCGAACGCGACGTTCGACTCGACCGACATGTGCGGGAACAGCGCGTACGACTGGAACATCATGTTCACCGGGCGGCGATACGGCGGCAGCGACGCGAGGTCTTCACCGTCGACGAGGATCTTGCCGGAGGTGGCCGTCTCCAGCCCGGCGAGCATGCGCAACAGCGTCGACTTGCCGCAGCCCGAGCTGCCGAGCAGCGCGAACAGTTCATTCTTCGCGATCGTCAGATTCACGTTGTCGACGGCGGTGCTGTCGCCGAACTTCTTCACGACGTTTTCGATGCGCACGAACGCGTCGTTCTTCGAGCGGGCCGCGGCGGCCGGTTGGGTCTGGCGTACTGCAGCGGAAGAGGGTATCGATTGCATGGGAGTCACCATTCGTTCTTCACGGATTGCTGGCGCGAGCGTCCCCACGCGAGGCGCGCAACGCGACTCGCGGACAACGGCTCGTGCCGGATGGAACAGGGCGCGCGGTGCGCGCGGGCAGACGGAGAGTCCGCGGATCCCGGGCGGGCAGGCGTTCAGCCGGTGCCTGCGCCGCCGTGACGGGGCGCGGTCAGTGGCCCGTCTTCAGCTGCGCCCAGAGACGGTTCTCGAGGCGCAGGATGTCGGATGGCATCGGCTTCATCAGCACCATCTTCTTGAGCACGTCTTCCGGCGGATAGACGGTCGGGTCCTGCGCGACGGCCGGCGTGACGAACGGGTGCGCGGCCTTGTTCGCGGTCGGGTAGAACACCGTGTTGGTGATCGCCGCGTTGACCTTCGGGTCGGACACGTAGTTGATCCACTTCATCGCGGCCTCGGGGTGCGGTGCATCCTTCGGAATCACCATCACGTCGAACCACAGCAGGCCGCCTTCCTTCGGATTCGCGAACTTGATGTCGTACGAGCGCTTCGCCTCCGCCGAGCGGCGGTGCGCGATGCCGATGTCGCCCGACCAGCCGAGCGCGACGCACACGTCGTTGTTCGCGAGGTCGTTGATGTAGCCGGACGAGTTGAACTGGGTGATGTACGGGCGGACTTTCTTCAGGACTTCGAAGGCAGCCTGGTAATCGCCGGGATTCTTGCTGTTCGGATCCTTGCCGATGTATTGCAGCGTGGCGGCGAACACGTCGACGGCCTGGTCGAGGAACGACACGCCGCAGCTCTTCAGCTTCTCCATGTTGGCCGGGTCGAACACCAGCGCCCAGCTGTCGACCGGCGCCTTGTCGCCGAGCGCCTTCTTCACCGCCTGCGCGTTGTAGCCGATGCCGTCCGTGCCGTAGGCCCAGGGCACGCCGTACTGGTTGCCCGGGTCGGCATCGGCGATCATCTTCATCAGCAGCGGGTCGAGGTTCGCGAGGTTCGGCAGCTTCGACTTGTCGAGCTTCTGGTACACGCCGGCCTGGATCTGCTTGGCCATGTAGTTCGACGTCGGCACGACGATGTCGTAGCCCGAGCTGCCCGCCAGCAGCTTCGCCTGCAGCGTGTCGTCGCTGTCGTAGTTGTCGTACTTGACGTGGATGCCCGTCTGTTTCTGGAAGTTCGGGATCGTGTCCGGTGCGATGTAGTCGGACCAGTTGTAGACGTTCAGCTCGTCGGCATGCGCCGACGGGCTGGCGACCGACGTGAACGCGGCCGCGGCGGCAAGGGCAGCAACGGAACAGGCTTGGCGAAGAAAGCTGGAACGCATGGTGGAATTCCCCTGGATGATGGTGGCGTGCGGCGCCCGCCGCACGCCCGTAGGCAAGGTCGTTACGAAAGGCCCAGTTGCTGGGCGGTCGCATCGACGGCCTTCTTCGCCTTCGATACGAGTTCATCGATTTCCTGACGCGAGATCACGAGCGGCGGCGACAGCAGCATCCGGTCGCCGGTCGCGCGCATGATCAGGTTGCCGTTGAAGCAGAAGTCGCGGCAGATCGTGCCGACGTCGCCGCCGTTCGCGAAGCGCCGGCGTTCGGCCGGTGCTTCGGCGAGCTGCAGGCTCGCGACGAGGCCGTGGCCGTGCACCTCGCCGACGATCGGGTGACGCGCGAAGGTTTCGCGCATCAGCGCCTGGAAGTACGGGCCCGTGTCGCGCTTCACACGCTCGACGATCCCTTCGTCACGCAGCAACTTCAGGTTCGCGACGGCGACGGCTGCCGCCACCGGGTGCCCCGAGTACGTGAGGCCGTGATTGAATTCGCCGTTATCGATAATCGGCCGCGCGATGCGCTCGTGAATGCCTACCGCACCCATCGGCACATAACCCGACGTCAGGCCCTTGGCCATCGTGATCAGATCCGGCTCGAAGCCGAAGTGCTGGTGCGCGAACCATTCGCCGGTGCGCCCGAAACCGCCGATCACTTCGTCGGCCACGAGCAGGATGTCGTACTTGCGGCAGATCCGCTGGATTTCCGGCCAGTACGTCGACGGCGGGAAGATCACGCCGCCCGCGCCCTGGAACGGCTCGCCGATGAACGCCGCGACGTTCTCCGCGCCGAGTTCGAGGATCTTCGCCTCGAGCTGCTGCGCGCGCGCCAGGCCGAACGCCTCGGGCGTCTCGCCGGCTTGCGCTTCGCCGAAGAAATACGGCTGGTCGATGTGCACGATGTGCTCGACCTTCGACGGCATCTGCTCGTGCATGTAGCCCATCCCGCCGAGCGTGCCGCCCGCGATCGTCGAGCCGTGGTAGCCGTTCTTGCGCGAGATCACGAACTTCTTCTGCGGCTTGCCCTGCACGCGCCAGTACTGGTGCACGAGGCGCAGCACGGTGTCGTTGCCTTCCGAGCCGCTGTTGCAATAGAAGAAGTGGTTGAAGCCCGCGGGCGTGACTTCGGCGAGCAGCGCCGACAGTTCGATCACAGGCGGGTGCGTGGTCTTGAAGAACGTGTTGTAGAACGGCAGCTCCTGCAGCTGGCGATACGCGGCGTCGGCGAGCTCCTTGCGGCCGTAGCCGACGTTCACGCACCAGAGGCCGGCCATCCCGTCGATCACCTTGTTGCCGTCGGAGTCCCACAGATAGACGCCGTCGGCCTTCACGATCACGCGGCTGCCCGCGCGATTGAGCGCGCCCATGTCCGAGAACGGGTGAATATGGTGCGCGGCGTCGAGCGCGCGGTATTCGGCAGTCGAGCGGGCCTGCGTCGTGCGGGCCGCCGGTGCGGCGGGCTGGATCCACGCGGATTCGTTGCGGTAACTCATGTTTCCTCCGTATTTCCGTATTGGGTTGGTGCGCGCGCTTACACGTGCAGCAGCAGATGACGGCGTTCCCACGAGCTGATCACGCGGAAGAACGCTTCGTATTCGGTTTCCTTCAGCGCGAAATACGCCTTCAGGAACTTGTGGCCGAGAATCTCGCCGAGCGGCTCGCACGCGGCCATCAGCGTGAGCCCTTCCTCGAGGTTGCGCGGCAGCTGGTACGGCAGGTCGTAGCCGTCGCTGACGAGCGGTTCGGTCGGCTCGAGGCGCTGCGTCATGCCGAGATAGCCGGCCGCGAGCGTCGCCGCGAGCGCGAGGTACGGGTTGCAGTCGACGCCCGGGATCCGGTTCTCGATGCGGCGTGCGGCCGGGCCCGAGTGCGGGATGCGAAAGCCGACCGTGCGGTTGTCGTAGCCCCACTGCACGTTGATCGGCGCGGCCATGAAACGCGACAGCCGGCGATACGAGTTGATGTACGGCGCGAAGATCGGCATCAGGGCCGGCGTGTACTTCTGTAGCCCGGCGAGGTAGTTGTAGAACAGCGAGGTCGCACCGCCCGTCTCCGGCGACGTGAACAGGTTGCGGCCCGTTTCCTCGTCGACGATGCTCTGGTGCACGTGCATCGCGGAGCCCGGCTCGCCTTCCATCGGCTTGGCCATGAACGTCGCGTACATGTTGTGGCGCAGCGCTGCCTCGCGCACCGTGCGCTTGAACAGGAACACCTGATCGGCCAGCGACAGCGCGTCGCCGTGCATGAAGTTGATCTCCATCTGCGCGGCGCCGACTTCGTGGATCAGCGTGTCGATGTCGAGACCCTGCGTTTCGCAGTACTCGTAGATATCCTCGAACAGTGGATCGAACTCGTTGACGGCCTCGATCGAGTACGACTGGCGGCCCGTTTCGGGGCGGCCCGTGCGGCCGACCGGCGGGCGCAGCGGGAGGTCCGGGTCCTTGTTCATGTCGACCAAGTAGAACTCGAGCTCCGGTGCGACCACGGGCTTCCAGCCCTTCGCCTTGTACAGCGCGAGCACGCGGCGCAGCACATAGCGCGGCGAGATCTCGACCGGCGAGCCGTCGAAGTGCACGCAGTCGTGGATTACCTGCGCGGTCGGATCGACGGCCCACGGGATCAGGCGGATCGTCGACGTGTCGGGCACGCACACCATGTCGGGGTCGGTCACGCCGGTCAGCGAGCCGTCTTCCGGATATTCGCCGGTGACGGTCTGCACCATCACGGCCTGCGGCAGGCGCATCGATTCGCCGGACGTGAACTTGTTGCGCGGCGTGATCTTGCCGCGTGCGATGCCGGCCATGTCGGGAATGATCGCCTCGACTTCGGTGATCCGGTGCTGTCTCAGAAAGTCTTCCATGTCTTGCATGTCCGTTCTCGTTGTGTGGGTCGGCGCGCTCATGCGAGCGCGGCAGCGGCCGTGGTATGCGTGCGGGCGGCGCGGCGGGCGCGGCAGGCGTCGCCGAACGCGCGAAAGATCGCGCTCGACAGCGGGTCCTGCGCATGCCGCCATTCCGGATGCCATTGCACGGCGAGTGCGAAAGCCGGTGCGTCGACGACGCTCACGGCCTCGATCAGGCCGTCCGGTGCGACGGCTTCGACGGCGAGGCCGGAGCCGAGCTGCGCGATGCCCTGCTTGTGCAGCGAGTTCACGTGCACTTCGTCGCGTCCGCCGGCGAGCGCATGCAGCTTGCCGCCGGGCGTCAGGTGCACGAGGTGCGCGGGGCCGTATTGCGATTCCATCGGCGCGGCGTCGTCCTCGCGGTGATCCGCGAGGCCCGGCACGTCGTGCACGTGCTGATGCAGCGTGCCGCCGCAGACGACGTTCAGCTCCTGGAAGCCGCGGCAGACTGCGAGCACCGGCACGCCCGCCACGATCGCCGCGCGCAGCAGCGGCAGCGTCGTCGCATCGCGTGCAGGGTCGTGCTTCGTGCCGGGTGTGCTCGGCTCGCCGCCGTACAGATGCGGCTCGACGTTCGAATAGCTGCCGGTAAACAGCAGGCCGTCGACCGTGTCGAGCACGTCGTCGGCCGACTGGCGGTCGCCGAGCGCGGGCAGCACCATCGCGAACGCGTGCGCGCCGTCGACGATCGCCGCGACGTACTTGTCGCCGACCGTGTGCGACGCGTGTGCGCCGAGCTGCGTGAAGTCGGCGGTGATGCCGACGAGGGGTTTCCTTTCCATGACGTCAATCAGTTGTCCATAAGGCTTGCACGTGCGTTGTGCCGGAGACGGCAAAACGCGGGCGCGACAGAGCCCCGCAGCCTGGCGCAGAGCGTCAAGGCCGCTGATGAATGGGCACGACGGGGTCGCGTGGCGGCCCGCGCTGTGCGCGACGGTCAGGCCTCGTTCGTTTCGTTGCGATGCGCGACGCAGCAATCGATGCGCGAACGCGTTCCGTCACCGCGCAGACGGCGCGGCGGACGAACAGGCAGCTGAAACGGACGACGAGAAAAGGGGGAGAGGCGCTATGGCAGCAGCGACGCGACTTCGTCGGTATCGACGGCCACGAATGCACGTGCGGATACGGCGTTGTGACGCCGAACGGAACGACGGGACAGGATGGTGTAGATCGACAGGTGCAGCAGGCGAGGACTATGCCAGCCGCAACTGCCATCGGAAGCGGGAGCAGCGCTGCGCAAACTTCGCACATCGCCTCGATCCCACCTCACCAGAGGGCCACGGACTCTCACGATTACACTCGACTGGTTTGTTGAAAGTATTGAACACCTGATCGTTTCGACGCGCGGGGCGTTTAAAATAATCGAGGTGCCGGGCCTGCGTCATTTACATCGATCGGCATCAATTTTTACGTTGCGATAACGTTTTTCGGTGCCAATGAATGGTCAATGACGCTGACCTGAGAGCCAGCATATACGAGCCAAAAACGGCGTCAAATGTTTTTTGACGGTGTCGTGTCAGGGCTTTCCCGAGGCATTCCGAACAAAATATTCGGAAATGGAATGCGATTTCGGGTGTTCATTATTTCGAACGCCTTTCAGGGTTTTCCCCGCTGATGCGCGGCATAAAGTGATTAGAATATTCAACGGCTGCCCAACGCGTCGTTTCACCTTTTCACCGCACTACTATCGTGTCCGAAACCGAATCGATGTCTACCGAAGTCGCCGAGCGCCTGCGTTTCGTGCGCAACAAGCATGGCCTGTCGCAGCGCGAACTCGCGAAGCGGGCCGGCGTGACCAACGGCACGATCTCGCTGATCGAACAGGGCCGCGTGAGCCCGTCGGTCGGCTCGCTGAAGAAACTGCTCGAATGCATCCCGATGAGTCTCGCGGAGTTCTTCACGTTCGAGCTGGTCGAGTCGCGCTCGGTCGTGTCGCGCCGTGACGAGATGCCGAACCTCGGCAACGACACGCTCGCGTTCCACCTGGTCGGCGCGGGCGTGAAGGATCGCAACATGTGCATCATGCGCGAGATCTATCAGCCGCTTGCCGATACGGGGCCCGAGATGCTCGTGCACGCGGGGCACGAGGGCGGCGTGGTCGTGTCCGGCCGGCTGGAGCTCACCGTCGACAGCGCGACCTGGCTGCTCGACCCCGGAGACGGCTACTACTTCGAAAGCCGTTTGCCGCACCGTTTTCGCAATCCCAGCGCGGAACAGCTCTGCGAGGTCGTGTCGGCCAATTCGCCGGCGACCTTCTGACCGCGCATCACCGCATTCGCCGCCGGCAGTGTTGCCATTGCGCGGCGCGCTGCTGCGCGAATGCCACGACAATTGAGGCATCCTGATGAATAAGTTGACTTTGGCTGACTGGCAGGACAAGGCGGCGTCGCTCGAGATCGAAGGGCGCGCATTCATCGACGGCGCGTCGCGCGACGCGCACGGCGGCAAGACGTTCGACTGCGTGAGCCCGATCGACGGCCGCGTGCTCGCGAAGGTGGCCGATTGCGGCGAAGCCGATGTGAACGCCGCGGTTGCGGCCGCGTGCCGCGCGTTCGACGCCGGCGTGTGGGCCGGACTGAACCCGCGCGCGCGCAAGGCCGTGCTGCTGCGCTGGGCCGCGCTGATGCGCGAGCATCTCGACGAACTGTCGTTGCTCGAGACGCTCGACGCGGGCAAGCCGATCGGCGATACGACGACGGTCGACGTGCCGGGCGCCGCGTATTGCGTCGAGTGGTTCGCCGAAGCGATCGACAAGGTGGGCGGTGAAGTCGCGCCGGCCGACCATCATCTCGTCGGTCTCGTCACGCGCGAGCCGGTCGGCGTGGTGGCGGCCGTCGTGCCGTGGAACTTCCCGATCCTGATGGCCGCATGGAAGTTCGGCCCGGCGCTCGCGGCCGGCAACAGCGTCGTGCTGAAACCGTCGGAGAAGTCGCCGCTGACCGCGATCCGCGTCGCGCAGCTCGCGCTCGAGGCCGGCATCCCGGCGGGCGTGTTCAACGTCGTGCCGGGCGCGGGCGAACCGGGCAAGTTGCTCGCACTGCATCGCGACGTCGACTGCATCGCGTTCACCGGCTCGACCGCGGTCGGCAAGCTGATCATGCAGTACGCCGCGCAGTCGAACCTCAAGCGTGCCTGGCTCGAACTCGGCGGCAAGTCGCCGAATATCGTGCTGCCGGATTGTCCGGATCTCGACCGTGCCGCGCAGGCCGCGGCCGGCGCGATCTTCTACAACATGGGCGAGATGTGCACGGCCGGCTCGCGCCTGCTCGTGCATCGCGACATCAAGGATGCGTTCATCGAGAAGCTGGTCGCGGCCGCGCGTGCGTACGTGCCGGGCAACCCGCTCGATCCGTCGGTATCGATGGGCGCGATCGTCGACGGGATCCAGCTCGAGCGCGTGCTCGGCTACATCGACGCCGGGCGCAAGGAAGGCACGCTCGTCACGGGCGGCGCACGTGTGAACGAGGCATCGGGCGGCTTCTACGTGGAGCCGACGGTGTTCGAGGTGAAGCCCGATGCGAGGATCGCGCGCGAGGAGATCTTCGGTCCCGTGCTGTCGGTGATCGTGTTCGACGAGGTCGACGAGGCAGTCAGGATCGCGAACGATACCGAGTACGGGCTCGCGGCGGCCGTGTGGACGTCGGATTTGACGACCGCGCATGACGTGTCGCGCCGGTTGCGCGCGGGCACGGTGTGGGTGAATTGCTACGACGAGGGCGGCGACATGAACTTCCCGTTCGGCGGCTACAAGCAGTCGGGCAATGGCCGCGACAAGTCGCTGCACGCGCTCGAGAAGTACACCGAGCTGAAGTCGACGCTGATCCGGCTGCGCTGACGCAGTCGGTGGGCGGGCGCGGTGCCGGCCGGCACTGCGCCCGCGTGTGCTGCACCCGCGTCAGGCCGAGCGCAGTGCCGGGTGGAAGCCCGCGGCTTCGATGACCGACTGCACGCGCTCGGCGCCTTGCGCCGATTCGACCTTGACGATCTTCGCGGCCACGTCGATGTCGAGCTTCGCGGCCGGGTCCGCCGCCGTCACGGCGCGCGTGATCGCATTGGCGCAGCCGCCGCAGGTCATGTCCTGGACTTCGAATTCCATCGTGTTCTCCTGAGTTGACGATTGACGAGTAGATCCAGCATGAAGCTTGCCATGGTGGGAAGGTCAAGCCCGTTCGCACCGTACGGTATCGCGACAGCTGTTTGTAAACTTGAGGTCAGACGAATAGCGGTTCGTCCGCGCGCGTCAGCCCGAATTTATCCCGATTGACGGCCGCGCATTATCGGCTAACCCTCGCGGAGCCTTGCCCGACAAGGCACGGGCGGAATCGACGACGCACGATCTCCATGACCAAAGTAAGGGTACTTCGAGTTGAAAATGCGAATCGATCTTAATATCGATTCCCCTCGATATTTCTTTTCATTACGAACATGACTCGTTTTGCCATCGGCTTCGCACTGGCCCTGTTGGGCGCATCGGCAACGTCCGCCTTCGCTGCCGACGATGTCGTCAACCTGACGCTGAAGGACCACAAGTTCTCGCCCGATGGCGTGACGATCCCGGCCGGCAAGAAGGTGAAGTTCGTCGTGAAAAACCTCGACGCGACGCCCGCGGAATTCGAAAGCGACGATTTCAAGGCGGAGAAGGTCGTGCCGGCCGGCAAGTCGGTCGAGATTCTCGTCGGGCCGCTGAAGGCCGGCACCTACGAGTTCCACGACGAGTATCACGAAGCGCAGTCGAAGACGCACCTCACCGTCAAGTAAGCGGATATCACCATGCTGTCGACCGCCCTGATCGTCTTTCGTGAAGTGCTCGAGGCCGCGCTGGTGGTCTCGATCGTGATGGCCGCCACGAAGGGCGTGCCGCGGCGCGGCTGGTGGGTCGGCGGCGGGCTCGTCGGCGGCGTGATCGGCGCGGGCCTGATCGCCGCGTTCGCCGACGTGATCTCGCAATGGGCGTCCGGCATGGGGCAGGAGGTCTTCAACGCGGGCGTGATGTTCGTCGCGACGCTGATGCTGGCGTGGCACTGCATCTGGATGAGCAGCCACGGCCGCGAGATGGCGCTGCACATGGGCGAAGTCGGGCGCGCCGTCGCGGCCGGCAGCCGGCCGCTGACGGGGCTGGCGATCGTGGTCGGCGTCGCGGTGTTGCGCGAAGGCTCCGAGGCCGTGCTGTTCCTGTACGGCATCGCGGCGGGCGATCCGGGACAGACGCCGCAGATGATCGCCGGCGGGCTGCTCGGCGTGCTCGGCGGAGCCGGGCTCGGCTACGCGATGTACGCGGGCCTGCTGCAGATTCCGCTGAAGCGCCTGTTCTCCGTCACCAACGCGCTGATCGTGCTGCTCGCGGCGGGGATGGCGAGCCAGTGCGCCGGCTTCCTGCTCGCGGCGGGCCTCGTGCCGTCGTGGGGCGATGCGCTGTGGGACACGTCGTGGCTGCTCAAGGAATCGAGCATCGTCGGCAAGGCGCTGCACACGCTGGTCGGTTATACCGCGCGTCCGGCGGGGATTCAGATCGTCGCGTACCTCGTCACGCTGGTCGCGATCGTCGTGCTCACGCGGCTCGTCGGCCGCCCGCATACGGCCATGAGGCCGCCGCGTCCGGCCGCCTGAGCCGGCGGGTCCGAATGCAAAAAGGGGCGTCGTGCGGACGCCCCTTTTTCTTTGCGTTGACGGTTCGCGCGCGGTTCGTGCGTGACCCGTTCAGCGATGACCGTCGATCCACGCGCGGGCCCATTCGAGCCCCGCTTCGCGCGCTTCGTCCTCGGTATCGAACACGCCGAGCACGCCCGACGCTTCGACGAGCCGATTGTTCTGCGTGATCGTGCCGCTCGCCGCGAAGCGTTCGGGCTGCAGGATCTCGTCCTGCTGCAGGATTGCGTGGCCCCAGATCTGGTAGCCGTGATAGGTCTGCGCTTCCATTATCGCGTCACCTTCGCGGAACGGTCGTTCGTGCCGACGCGCAGCACGTTGCCGTCCGGCGTGTATTGCCGCGGGATGTGGGAGAAATTGAGCGCGTGCGGCGTGTCGGGCGCGGCCGGCTGCATCACCGTGAGCCGGCCCGGCGCGGGCTGCGCGACTGGGCGCGGTGCGACCGGCGCCTCGACCGTCGCGGCAGGCGGACGATGCGGGGCGGCCTTCACGGCTTGCGCGACGCGGCGATTGTGCGGCTTGACCGCGGCCTTCGGCTGCACGCTCGCATGCTTTTCCACGGCCTTGCCGCCGGCGTGCGCGTCGGCACCCGTGCGCGCGGCCGGCATACGGGCATCCGGTGTACGGGCTGCCGGCTGCCGCGCCTCGGGCGGGTTCCAGACTTCGACGTAGTGCTCGGCCGCCCAGCCCGTCGACGCGAAAGTCAGCGCCAGCAATCCGCATCCAAACAGTCTTACCATGGTCTCTCCGTCAGTCTGGTCGGCGCGCCGGACTGCGCTGCGCCGATTACTTACTCCACCGTCACCGACTTCGCGAGGTTGCGCGGCTTGTCCACATCGGTGCCCCGCGCGCACGCGGTGTGATACGCGAGCAATTGCAGCGGCACGACGTGCAGGATCGGCGACAACTGCCCGTAGTGTTCCGGCATCCGGATCACGTGCAGGCCGTCGTCGTTGACGATCTGCGTGTCGGCATCCGCGAACACGTACAGCTCGCCGCCGCGCGCACGCACTTCCTGCATGTTCGACTTCAGCTTCTCGAGCAGCGTGTCGTTCGGCGCGACCGTGACGACCGGCATCGCTTCCGTGACGAGCGCGAGCGGCCCGTGCTTCAGTTCGCCGGCCGGATAGGCCTCCGCGTGGATGTACGAGATTTCCTTCAGCTTCAGCGCGCCTTCGAGCGCGATCGGGTAGTGCAGCCCGCGGCCGAGGAACAGCGCGTTTTCCTTGCGTGCGAATTCCTCCGACCACGCGATGATCTGCGGCTCGAGCGCGAGCACGCTGTTCAGCGCGGCCGGCAGGTGGCGCAGCTGCTTCAGGAATTGCGCTTCCTGCGCGGCGTCGACGTGCCCGCGCAGCTTGCCGAGCGTCGCGGCCAGCACGAACAGCGCGACGAGCTGGGTCGTGAACGCCTTCGTCGACGCGACGCCGATCTCGGTGCCCGCGTGCGTCAGGAACTGCATCTCGGTGAGACGCACCATCGCGCTCGTCGCGACGTTGCACACCGCGAGCGTATGCGTGTGGCCGAGCGACTGCGCGTGCTTGAGCGCGGCGAGCGTGTCGGCCGTCTCGCCCGATTGCGAGATCACCAGTACGAGCTGGCGCGGGTTCGGCACCGACTCGCGGTAGCGGTATTCGCTGGCGATCTCGACCTGGGTCGGGATCTTCGCGATCGATTCGAGCCAGTACTTCGCGGTGAGGCCCGAGTAGTAGCTCGTGCCGCATGCGAGGATCAGCAGGCTGTCGATGTTCGCGAACGCGGCGGGGGCCGCATCGCCGAACAGCGTCGCGTCGAACGCGTCGGTTTGCGGCACCGTGTCGCCGATCGCGCGCGGCTGCTCGAAGATTTCCTTCTGCATGAAGTGGCGATACGGGCCCAGCTCGACCGCGCCGCCGTACGCGCTGACGACGCGGATCTCGCGCTGCGCGAGCGCGCCGTGGCGGTCGACGATCTTCACGCCGTCGAGCGACAGTTCGCACACGTCGCCTTCCTCGAGGAACGTGAAGCGGTCGGTGCTACCGGCCAGCGCCAGCGCGTCGGAGGCGAGGAAGTTCTCGCCGTCGCCGTGACCGACGACGAGCGGCGAACCCTGGCGCGCGCCGACGACCGTGTGCGGCTCGTCCTTGTGGGTCACCGCGATCGCATACGCGCCGTGCAGCTGCTGCACGGCTTCGCGCACGGCGTCGAACAGGTTGCCGCGATACAGGCTGTGCACGAGGTGCGCGATCACTTCGGTGTCGGTCTGCGACACGAATTCGTAGCCCTTCGCACGCAGCGCTTCGCGCAGCGTCTCGAAGTTCTCGATGATGCCGTTGTGCACCAGCGCGAGCGCGTTCGACGAGAAGATCGGGTGCGCATTGTGCGTGACGGGCGCGCCGTGCGTCGCCCAGCGCGTGTGCGCGACGCCGGTCGTGCCTTCGAGGTGCGATTCGTGGACCTGCGCGTCGAGATCGGCGACGCGCGCGACGCTGCGCGCGCGCTTCGGAGCGCCCGGCTCGAGCACGGCGACACCGCACGAATCGTAGCCACGGTATTCGAGGCGCCGCAATCCTTCGATCAGCACCGGAACGATATTACGCTGCGCAACTGCGCCGACAATGCCGCACATGAAAATCTACCCTCTATGTGGAAGCGGGCGCCGTGGGGCGCCCGCGTGATGTCAATTTTTCTTCTTGACCGGGCGGACGTAGCCGCTCTTCGCGGTCTGCGTCTTCTCGTTCAATGCGAGGACGCCCTCGGCGACGTCCTTCCAGATCGTCGTGCCGGCCGCGATCGTCACGCCGCGGCCGACGCGCACCGGCGCGACGAACTGCGTGTCCGACCCGACGAACACGTCGTCCTCGATCACGGTGCGGAACTTGTTCGCACCGTCGTAGTTGCAGGTGATCGTGCCCGCGCCGATGTTCACGCGCGCGCCGATGTCGGCGTCGCCGATGTACGTCAGGTGGTTCGCCTTCGAGCCGTGGCCGATCACCGCGTTCTTCACCTCGACGAAGTTGCCGACGTGCGCTTCGTCCGCGAGCTTCGCGCCCGGGCGCAGCCGCGCGTACGGGCCGATCACGGTGTCCGCGCCGAGCTCGGCGCCGTCGATGTGCGTGAACGCATCGATGCGCGTGCCGGCGCCGACCGACGCGTTGCGGATCACGCAGTTCGCGCCGATCGTCACGTTGTCGGCGAGCGTCACGTTGCCTTCGAACACGCAGTTCACGTCGATCGACACGTCGCGGCCGCAGCGCAGCGTGCCGCGCACGTCGAGGCGCGCCGGATCGGCGAGCGTGACGCCGTCGACGAGCAGCGCATCGGCGACGTTGCGCTGATGGATGCGCTCGAGCTCCGCGAGCTGCGCCTTGCTGTTCACGCCGAGCGTTTCCCACTCCTCGTCGGGCTGCGACGTGACGACCTCGAAGCCGGCCTCGATCGCGAGTTCGACGACGTCGGTCAGGTAGTACTCGCCCTGCGCATTCTCGTTCTTCAGCGCGCCGAGCCACATCGACAGCTGGCCCGTGGGCGTGACGATGATGCCGGTGTTGATCTCGGCGATCTTCAACTGTTCGGGCGACGCATCCTTCTGCTCGACGATGCGCGTGACGAAGCCGGCCGCGTCGCGCACGATGCGGCCGTAGCCGGTGGGATCGTCGAGGGTGACGGTCAGAATCCCGTAGCTGCCTTCGCGCGCGGCGTCGACCAGACGCCGCAGCGTCGACGCGCGGGTGAGCGGCACGTCGCCGTACAGCACCAGCGTCGGTTGCGCGGGATCGAGCAGCGGCAGCGCCTGGCGCACCGCGTGGCCGGTGCCGAGTTGCTCGGCCTGCAGCGCGAACTGGACGTCGGGCGCGCCGACGGCGGCCTGGACCTGCTCGGCGCCATGACCGACGACGACGACGAGCCGCGACGGCTGCAGCGTGCGCGCGGTGGCGATGACGTGGGAGAGGAGCGGCCTGCCGGCCAGGGGATGGAGCACTTTCGGCAGCGCAGAACGCATGCGCTTGCCGGTGCCTGCCGCCAAAATCACGATATTCATGGCGCCAGCTTGTCAGAGGAGTTCGAAGCCGACCATTTTAGCATGCGGCCCCTGGCGATCCGGGCCTGTCGCGGCGGGGCGACAGCGCCGGAACGCGGTCGCTGGCCGCGGTCCGGCGGCTGTTCGGACCCTGCTTACAGGTCGTCGAACTGGACGATCGAGATCGGCCGGGCGCCGTCGCGCGTCGCGGCGGTGTCGTCACCGGACGCGCACGGCTCCTCGTCGAACGCGATGTCGCCTTGCGGATCGGCCTGGCCGGTCGCGCGCAGCGACGCGAACGGGAACTGGGTCGTATCCATCAGGTGCGACGGCACGACGTTCGCGAGCGCGCTGAACATGTTGTCGACGCGGCCGGGGAAGCGCTTGTCCCAGTCGCGGATCAGCGCCTTCATTTCCGCGCGCTTCAGGTTCGGCTGGCTGCCGCACAGGTTGCACGGGATGATCGGGAATTCGCGCAGCTCCGCGAATTTCTCGAGATCGGTCTCCTTCACGTACGCGAGCGGGCGGATCACGACGTTCTTGCCGTCGTCCGACTGCAGCTTCGGCGGCATCCCCTTCAGCTTGCCGCCATAGAACATGTTGAGCAGCAGCGTCTGCAGGATGTCGTCGCGGTGGTGGCCGAGCGCGATCTTGGTCGCGCCGAGCTCGCCGGCCACGCGATACAGGATCCCGCGGCGCAGCCGCGAGCACAGCGAGCAGGTGGTCTTGCCCTCGGGCACGAGCCGCTTGACGATGCTGTAGGTGTCCTGGTTCTCGATGTGGAACGGCACGCCGATCTGCGTCAGGTATTCGGGCAGCACGTGCTCGGGGAAGCCCGGCTGCTTCTGGTCGAGGTTGACCGCGACGATGTCGAAGTCGATCGGCGCGCGCTCGCGCAGGCGCAGCAGCACGTCGAGCATCGCGTAGCTGTCCTTGCCGCCCGACAGGCACACCATCACCTTGTCGCCCTGCTCGATCATGTTGTAGTCGCCGATCGCCTGGCCGACCTGGCGCACGATCCGCTTGAACAGCTTGTTGTTCTCGTACGCTTCCTTCTGCTCGCGGCGCGTCAGCGCGCGGCGGCCGGTGTCGGCGATATCGGCGACGGTGGCTTCGATGGCGGCGCCATCGGCCGCCGTGTCATGCATGTGGGGGGCGTTCATGCGCGCTCCTCGTCCTTGATGCGAAAGACTTCGACGCCGACGGCGTCGCAGTCCGGATAGGCGTCCGGTTTCTCGGTACGGACACGTACCGCGCGCACGGTGTCGTGCGCCAGCAGGTTCGCGGCGATCGCGTCGCACAGCGTTTCCTGCAGGTGGATGTGGCCGCGCGCGAGACACTGCGCGACGCTCTGCTTCATCAGGTCGTAGTCGACGACTTCATGCAGCCGGTCGTCGACGGGGGTGGACAGCGCGAGCGGCACGAACAGGTCGATGTTGATGACGACGCGCTGCTCGCCGCGCTTCTCGTGTTCGAAGGCCCCGATGTTGATGTGCACCTCGTAGTCGCGCAGGTAGAGCCTGCGGCAGTCCGCGAGGCGGGGGTGCAGGAGAGCGGAAAACATGGTCGTCCCAGTCAAATTGGCGTGCGCGCACGCAAAGCGGCGCGGACGGCGGCAATCAGGCCGCGCGATCCGCGCAGTTCATTCATTCGGGCCGGCGGCGGGCGGCACCAGGTGCTCGCCGCCGTCGACGGTCAGCGTCGCGCCCGTGACGCCGGGCGCGGTCGCGAGATAGCAGGCCGCCGCCGCGATGTCGTCCGCGTGCGGCGCGTGGCCGCG
>NZ_VWWG01000063.1:0-37390 GCF_011753085.1 Burkholderia sp. Tr-862 | reverse complement strand
TTCAGTTGAACGCCGCCCACACCAGATACGCGTTCAGCCCGACGATCACGACCGTGGCCGTGCCCGCGACGATCCGCAATGGCATCCGCATCGCGTAGCGCCCCATCACGTCGTTGCGCGCCGACAGAACCAGCAGCGCGATCATCGGCATCGGCAGCACGAAGCTCAGCACCACCTGGCTCGCGACCATCGCGCGTGTGACGTCGCAGCCGCACGCGACCACCGCGAACGCGGGCGCGATCGTCACCGCGCGCCGCATCCAGACCGACAGGCGGCGCCGAATGAAGCCCTGCATCACGACCTGCCCGGCCATCGTGCCGACCACCGAGCTCGACACCCCCGACGTCAGCAGCGCGACGAGAAACAGCACGCCGGCCGCCGGCCCGAGCACGGGGATCAGCGTGTGATAGGCGTCGCCGATATCGGCCATGCCCGGCGCGCTGGCGTGGAACGCCGACGCCGCCATCATCACCATCGCGAGATTCACGAACCCGGCGAGGCCGAGCGCGACGACGACCTCGCGGTTCGAGAACCGCATGAGCCGGCGCCGCTCCGTGTCGTCGCGCGGCGCGACGCGATCCTGCGTGAGGCCCGAATGCAGATACAGCGTATGCGGCATGATCGTCGCGCCGATGATCCCGACCGCGATCGTCAGCGCCGCATGATCGGGAATCTGCGGGACGACCAGATGGAACGCGGCCGCCTGCCAGTCCTGCGGCGCGATCATCAGCTCACCGAGATAGCATGCGCCGATCACGCCGACCAGCGCCGCGATCGCGGCTTCCAGCGGCCGGAAGCCGCGCTTCTCGAGCGCGAGGATCGCGCAAGTCGCGAGCGCCGTCGCGATCATCCCCGCGAACAGCGGCAGGTGGCACAGCAGCGCGAACGCGAGCGCGCCGCCGAGGAATTCGGCCAGATCGGTCGCCATCGCGGCGATCTCCGACGCGATCCACATGCCCCACACGATCGGCGCGGGGAAATGGTCGCGGCACAGCTCCGCGAGGTTGCGACCGGTCACGATGCCGAGCTTCGCCGACATCGCCTGGAACAGCATCGCGATCGCGTTCGCGGCGAGCACGACCCACAGCAGCCGGTAGCCGTACGCGGCGCCGGCCTGGATGTTGGTCGCGAAGTTGCCGGGGTCCATATAGCCGATCGATGCGATCACGGCCGGGCCGACGAACGGCAACAGCGCGGCGATGCCGGTGCGACGCCCTTCCAGCGCGGCGCGTGCCGCGCCATCGGCCGGCTCGGCGCGATCGGTGGACAGATCGGGCAGCGCGAAGCCGCTGCTGGATTTGCTCGTGACGGGAATCATGGTCGGGTTCCGTTCGAATGAGGAAGGCTGGCCCTGGAGCGGGCCCGGCGGCCGGCGTGCCGCTTGCCGGCCGCTGCGGCGTTACAGCGGCACGACGTCCGGACGGTTGCGCGGAAACCGCGCGAGCACGTCAGGCGCGATATTCAGGTGTGCCTCGACGAGCTTCGGCGGCGTATGCGCGAGCCAGTCGGACAGCGACACCTCCGCATAGCGGTCGGTCTTGAAGATTTCGAGGAACACGAGATCGGTGTTGCCGGTGTTCTGCACGTAGTGTCCGAGGCTCTTTTTCACGTAACCGACGTCACCCGCACGGAAGTCTGCCGTCTGCGCCTTCGGCCCCGTGTCGAACACGGTCATCCGCGCTTCGCCCTGCAGGTAGTACTGCCATTCGTCGGCATTCGGATGCCAGTGCAGCTCGCGCATGCCGCCCGGATGCACGGTGACGAGCGCCGCCGCAATCGTTTGCGATACGTTGAAGTTCGTGCTGTCGGCGATCCGCACCTCGCCGCCGCGCGTCTTCTTGAACGGCTTCATCGCGCCGAGCGAGAAGATGAACGGGTGCGGCGGCGCACCGGCCGAAGACGCGGATGCACGCTGGGCGTCCGCGAGCGGCCCCGGCTCGTCGCCTTGAAAGATCCACAGGTTGTCGAGCGGAATGTTCTTGAACGCGTCGGCCGGCACGCCGAAGTTGAGCGCGAGCACATCCGGCGGCGTATGCGCGACCCAGTCGGTGAGCAGCAGCGTGTTGAATTCGGACGCGCGGCCGTTGTCGAATGCGAGCATGAATTCGGCGCCGTCGGTGCCGATTCCCTGCAGCGAGTGCGGCAGGCCGGGCGGGAAATACCAGAGGTCGCCGGTTTTCACGTCCTGCACCGATGGGCGTCCCAGTTCGTCGAGCACGGTGATCCGGCAGCGGCCGTCGAGCATGATTGCCCATTCGGCCTGCTGGTGCCAATGCATCTCGCGAATGCCGCCGCGAGTCAACCGCATGTTCACGCCGGAAATGGTTTCCGAAATCGCGAAATCGTCCTGCGTGACTTCGCGTGCCCATCCGCCGTTTTGAATACGTTTATGCGCATTATTGAATGACGCCCAGAATAACGGCATGCCATTGATATCGGTGGCCGGCGGATCCTGGAAAGACGGAAATTGATTCGCCAATGCGGGATTCTTCGGCCCCGGGTCGGTTAATCCCTGCTTGTTGCGCGCGTTTATCGCCCCTTCCGGCGGGCTGTCCGGATTACCGAACGAAGCCGCCTTGGCCGTTACCGCAATGCCCGCGGCGGCAATGGCGCCGGCTGTACTCGTCAACATCCTGCGTCGAGAAAGATTCGTCATGGTTCCCTCTTCACCATTTCAATTAATCGAATATTCACTACGGACGTTCACCGCTTTTTCGTTTATCGAAAATCGGCATGCCGTGACGCAAGTTAAATACAAGTCGACTTAAAAATTAAATGAATTATTAACCTGAATTAATGAGTTAAGCTGATCGAGTCGGGGTTTTGTAATTGTTGCGATGCAACGACGCGCGCTCCGACGCCGGTGCCGATGAGCCAGCCGGTTTGCCGCGCACACGACCGCCCGGACGCGGCGCGGTCCGATCTCGGCGAGAGCTTGCTCGCCAGCACTGCTATCTATTCGCATCACTGATCAACTGAGTGAGACGAAATATATGAAAACCGATACGCAAGCATTTCAATCTCCGCGGCATGCGCCGGCCTGCTCTTCATCTGGGTGGCATGTCGGGGAGCCGCCGTACGGCGGATATCGGTCCCCGCCGGAAGTTGCGCGCGCAACGTGTCCGACACGATGCGTTCGGTAAGGTAGAGAAATTCCTCTTTCCGCGCGTCGTCGTTTTGAGTGAGATAGCGGATTCCTTCGACCCACGTGCCGTCGCCGCCGCCTTGGTCGTAATACTGCGGCGCGATGAAATCGCGGTAACCGTCCAGCGCATTCAGATCCGTAAGCTAAGCGCCGTTTTCCCGAAGACAAGCAAAATAACCAGGCCAAATAAATCAACAAAACGGCTCGTCATTTCAAATATTCGGCCACATCGAACGTCCGGAATGCCCCTGCACCCACACCGGGGAGCGCCACACCAGCCGGGAAATGGCTGCGGCCGCGCGCGGTGCACGGCCGTGGACAGGCTATGCGCAGCGGCGATCGAATAGCTTTTTTTATCTGGCGCCGCTTTTTTTGACTCTGTCAGATAGATGACATTCATTCAGCAGACGACAAAGATCTAACAGCCGATGACCTGCGCCTTCGCCCATACCGTCGAATCCCGCTTTGCCGAGCTGACGCCGACGGCCAAGCGCATCGCGAGCTACATGCTCGCGAACCTCGACCGGCTGGGGCTCGAGACCGCCGACCAGATCGCGCAGCAGGCCGGCACCAGCGGCATCTCGGTCGGGCGCTTCCTGCGCAGCGTCGGCTACCGCAACCTCGACGACCTGAAACGCGAGTTGCGCGGCGGCAGCGACCGGCCGTGGATGATCACCGACCGCCTCGACGAATACCGCCGTACCGCCGGCACCCAGGCGGCCGGCAGCAACAGCGGCGACGCCGCGCTTGCCGCGTCGCTCGACCGCGAGCTCGACGCGATCCGCCACGTGTACCGGCTCGCCGAGGAACCGGTGTTCGCGCAGGTCGCGGACCGGATCGCGCATGCCGACGCGGTGTTCATCCTCGGCATCCAGTCGACCCGCGGCATCAGCAATGCGTTCAGCAGCTATCTCGAATACCTGCGCCCGCGCGTGTTCTATTCGGACGGTCAATCGGGCTCGTACGTCGACTCGCTGAATTCCGAGTTCGAGCGGCCGTATTGCATCGTCACCGACGTGCGCGCCTATTCGCGCAGCGCGCGCCGCTATTGCCAGGCGGCCGCAGAGCGCGGCCAGCCGTTCGCGCTGGTCACCGATCTCTATTGCCCGTGGGCGCGCGAATGGCCGGCCGACCTGCTGCAGGTAAAGACCGACGTCGGCCAGTTCTGGGATTCGCTCGCGCCGCTCACCTGCCTGTTCAACCTGCTGATCACTGCTGTCGTCGACCGCCTCGGTCCCGCGATCGACCGGCGCGTCGCGCGCAACCGCGAACTGCAGCACACGTTCGACCAATTCGAATCCTGAGCACCCGACTGCCGATGAACCCGCCCCGCCTCGTCGAAATCACGCCCGCCACGCATCGCGTCGAGATCGATCTCGTCTACGCGACCGAACGCAACCTGACCGGCAAGCCGATCTATCGCCGCGCGCACTGCCTGCTGCTCGAACCGGCCGAGGCCGCGCTGCGCCGCGCGGTCGACGTTGCCGCACAGGCCGGCTTCATGCTGCGCATCTACGACGCGTACCGGCCGCCGCAGGCGCAGCAGGTGCTGTGGGATTTCCTGCCCGATCCGAACTTCATCGCCGATCTCGGCCGCGGCTCGAATCACAGCCGCGGCACCGCGCTCGACCTGACGCTCGTCGGCGCGCACGGCGAGCCGCTCGACATGGGCACCGGCTTCGACGAGATGGTGGCCGCGTCGGGTCATTTCCACGCGGGGTTGCCCGAGCAAGTGCAGCGCAACCGGCTGCTGTTGCTCGGCGTGATGCATGCGGCCGGCTTCGCGCATATCGACAGCGAGTGGTGGCACTACGAACTGCCCGGCTCTCGCGCGCTTCCGCCGATCGACAACGCGGCGAGCGGCCCGTGGCGGCTGATGTGACGACGATGCACGTTCCCCTCATCGTTCACGTTCGACAACTTCAACAACCTCAACGATTTCAACGACAGACGGAGAAGCGCACATGAAACTCCCGACCTCCCGGCTCGTCGCGGCACTGGCCGCCGCGTCCGTTCTCGCCACCGTTCCGCTTCGCGCCGCGCACGCGGAAACGCCGAAGGACATGTTCGTGATGGCCACGCTGCTCGACGAATTCACGACGCTCGATCCCGGCGAGATCTACGAGCTGGTGCCGGAGGAATACGTCGCAAACACCTACGACCGGCTCGTGCGCGTCGACCTGCGCGATCCGTCGAAATTCAACGGCGATGTCGCGCAGTCGTGGACGGTGAGCCCCGACGGGCTGACCTATACGTTCAAGCTGCGCTCGGGGCTCAAGTTCCATTCGGGCAACCCGCTGACGGCCGACGACGTCGCGTGGTCGATCCAGCGCGCGGTGCTGCTCGACAAGGGCCCGGCCGCCGTGCTGACGGGCATCGGCCTCACGAAGGCGAACGTCACGGCGAACGTGAAGAAGCTCGACGACCAGACGGTATCGATCACGACCGACCACAAATACGCGCCGACCTTCGTGCTGAACGTGCTCGGCTCGTGGCCCGCGTCGGTGGTCGACAAGAAGCTGCTGCTGTCGCACCAGCAGGGCAACGACTTCGGCAACGCATGGCTGAAGACGAACGAGGCCGGCTCCGGCGCCTACAAGCTGGTCAAGTGGAGCGCCGGCGACAGCATCGTGCTGCAGCGCTTCGACGGCTACCGGCTGCCGCTCGCGATGAAGCGCATCGTGCTGCGCCATGTGCCCGAAGCGGCGAGCCAGCGCCTGCTGCTGGAAAACGGCGACGTCGACGCGGCACGCGACCTGAGCCCCGACGATCTCGCGGCGGTCGTGAAATCCGGCAAGGCGAAGGTCGCGGCATCGCCGCAGGCGACGCTGCTGTATCTCGGCCTGAACACGAAGAACCCGACGCTCGCGAAGCCCGACGTTCAGGAAGCGCTGAAGTGGCTGGTCGACTATTCCGGTATCCAGGCCAACGTCGTGAAGACGACCTACACGGTGCACCAGACCTTCCTGCCCGAAGGCTTCCTCGGCACGCTGAAGGCGAACCCGTACAAGCTCGACGTCGCGAAAGCGAAGGCGCTGCTCGCGAAGGCCGGCGTGCCGAACGGCTTCTCGGTGACGATGGACGTGCGCAACGACTATCCGTACACGGAGATCGCGCAGGCCGTGCAGGCGAACTTCGCGCAGGCGGGCGTCAAGGTGCAGTTGATCCCCGGCGACAACAAGCAGACGCTCGCGAAATACCGCGCGCGCCAGCACGACATCTACATCGGCGAATGGTCGGCCGACTACATCGACCCGCACAGCAACGCGCAGGGTTTTGCATGGAACCCCGACAACTCCGACAAGTCGAGCTATAAAATGCTCGCCTGGCGCAACAGCTGGGACATTCCGCAATTCACGAAGGAGACCGACGCCGCCCTCGCCGAGCCGACCGCCGCGCAACGCGCGCAACGGTATCAGGCGATGCAGAAGGAGATGCTCGCGCGCTCGCCGTTCGTGATCATGTTCGAGAAAGTCGCGCAGGTCGCGACGCGGCCCGGCGTGAGCGGGCTCGAAGTCGGACCGATCAACGATCTCGTGTCGTACCGTAACCTGAAGAAGCCTTAAGATTCGCCGCATGTCGACTCCCGCCTCCTCCCTCGAAGCACTGCGCACGCTGCCCGCGCGGCGCCCGGCCGTGCGCTGGGCGCTGCGCGTGCTGCGCTGGGCGCTCACGCTCGCCGTCACGTTCGCGGGCCTGCTCGCGCTGACGTTCGTGATCGGCCGCAAGGTGCCGATCGATCCCGTGCTCGCGATCCTCGGCGATCGCGCGTCGGCCGAGGCGTACGCGGCCGAGCGCATCGCGCTCGGTCTCGACAAGCCGCTCGTCACGCAATTCCTGATCTACGCGCGCGACGTGCTGCACGGCAATCTCGGCATGTCGCTGCTGACGTCGAACCCGGTGCTCGACGACATCAAGCGCGTATTTCCCGCCACGCTCGAACTCGCGACGATCGCGACCTTGATCGGCATCGCGCTCGGCGTGCCGCTCGGCGTCGCGGCCGCGGTGAGGCACAACCGGCCGATCGACCACATCGCGCGCTTCGTCGGCCTGATCGGCAATTCGGTGCCGGTGTTCTGGCTCGGGCTGATGGGGCTGCTGCTGTTCTATGCGCGGCTGCACTGGGTCGGCGGCCCCGGCCGGCTCGATCCCGTGTACGACGGCATGGTCGACCCGCGCACCGGCAGCCTGCTGATCGACTCGGCGCTCGCGGGCGAGTGGGACGTGTTCCGCAACGCGGTGTCGCATATCGCGCTGCCGGCCGCGATCCTCGGCTACTACTCGGTCGCGTACCTGAGCCGGATGACGCGCTCGTTCATGCTCGACCAGCTGAGCCAGGAATACATCGTCACCGCGCGCGCGAAGGGCCTGTCCGAGCGCCGCGTGATCTGGCGGCATGCATTCGGCAACATCGCGGTGCCGCTGCTCACCGTGATCGCGCTCACGTACAGCAACCTGCTCGAAGGCTCGGTGCTGACCGAGATCGTGTTCGCGTGGCCGGGGCTCGGCTCGTACCTGACGGGCGCGCTGCTGAACGCCGACATGAACGCGGTGCTCGGCGCGACGCTCGTGATCGGCGTGATGTTCATCACCGTCAACCTGCTGACCGACGCGCTGTATCGCGTGTTCGATCCGCGTGCGCGCTGAGGGCCGCTTCGACATGACCGCTTCCACCCTGCTTCTTTCCCCGTCCATGCCGAAGGTCGTCCGATCATGAATGCCGAGCGTCTCACGCTGCGCGCGTGGCTTCTCTCCGATGCGCCCGCGTCGCGCTCGCAGGCCGCATTCGGCCTCGCGTACCGCCGCTGGCGCCGCTTCGCGGTCAATCCGCTCAACCTGTTCGGACTCGCGATCCTCGTCGCGCTGATCGTCGTCGCGATCGTCGGCCCGCTGATCATGCCGCACGATCCGCTGCGCCAGGTGCTGTCCGACCGCCTGCTGCCGCCCGGCTCGGCATCGCACTGGCTCGGCACCGACCAGCTCGGCCGCGACATACTCTCGCGGCTGATCGGCGGCTCGCGCCTCACGCTCGGCATCGCGCTGCTCGTGGTCGTGATCGTCGTGCCGATCGGCCTGATGATCGGCACGACGGCCGGCTATTGCGGCGGCTTCACCGACAGCGTGCTGATGCGCATCACCGACATCGCGCTCGCCTTCCCGAAGATCGTGCTCGCGCTCGCGTTCGCGGCCGCGCTCGGGCCGGGCGTGATCAACGCGGTCGTCGCGATCTCGATCACCGCGTGGCCCGCGTATGCGCGGCTCGCGCGCGCGGAAACGATCCGCATCGCGCAGGCCGACTACATCCATGCGGCGCGGCTGCAAGGCGCATCGGGCCCGCGGATCCTGCTGCGCTACATCGTGCCGCTGTGCATGTCGTCGGTGATCGTGCGCGCGACGCTCGACATGGCCGGCATCATCCTGACCGTCGCGGGCCTCGGCTTCCTCGGCCTCGGCGCGCAGCCGCCGAGCCCCGAATGGGGTTTCATGGTTGCGTCGGGCCGCAACGTGCTGCTCGACGCGTGGTGGGTCGCGACGCTGCCCGGCGCGGCGATCCTGCTCGTCAGCCTCGCGTTCAACCTGCTCGGCGACGGGCTGCGCGACGTCTTCGATCCGCGTCATGGAGCGTGACATGCCACTGAATTCCGCCAACGCCGCCGCGCCGCTCTGCGAGATCGACGGCCTGAAGATCGGGTTTCGCGGGCACGACGGCGTCGTGTCCGATGCGGTACGCGACCTGTCGCTGACGCTCGCGCCGGGCGAACGGCTCGGCATCGTCGGCGAGTCGGGCTCAGGCAAATCGCTGACGGGCCGCGCGCTGCTCGGCCTGCTGCCCGACGCCGCACGCTGGTCGGCCCGCACGATGCGCTTCGCGGGCCACGACCTGCTCGCGATGTCGGCGAGTGAGCGGCGGCGCCTGTGCGGCAGCCAGATGGGAATGATCCTGCAGGATCCGAAGTATTCGCTGAACCCGGTGATGACCGTCGCGAAGCAGATGGGCGAGGCGTTCCGGCGGCACGAGCCGAAGTTGCGCGGCCGCGCGCTGCGCGAGCGGATCGTCGATGCGCTCGCGGCCGTGCAGATTCGCGATCCGGCGCGCGTGGCCGATGCGTATCCGCACGAGCTGTCGGGCGGCATGGGCCAGCGCGTGATGATCGCGATGATGGTGTCGACCGGCCCGCGTCTGCTGATCGCCGACGAACCGACCTCCGCGCTCGACGTCGCGGTGTCGATGCAGGTGCTCGCGGTGCTCGACGCGATGATCGCGCGGCACGGCACCGGCCTGATGTTCATCAGCCACGACCTGCCGCTCGTGATGTCGTTCTGCGATCGCGTCGCGGTGATGTATGCGGGCCGCGTCGTCGAAACCTGCGCCGCGCGCGACCTGCGCGATGCGACGCATCCGTACACGCGCGGGCTGCTCGCGGCGAATCCGCCGCTCGCGAACCCGCCCGACGAACTGCCGGTGCTGCGTCGCGATCCGGCGTGGCTGAACGCGGCTTCGTCCACGCCATCTTCGAATGAATCCCGGGAGGCCGCACGATGATCGATGTCGACCACGCCTCGATCCGTTTTCCGACCCGCACGGGTCATGTCGACGCCGTGCGCGATGCGAGCTTCGCGGTACGCGACGGCGAGGTGTTCGGGCTCGTCGGCGAATCGGGCTCCGGCAAGTCGACGCTGCTGCGCGCGCTGACCGGCCTCGTGCCGCTCGCGGGCGGTAGCCTGTCGATCGACGGCCGGCCGGTCGGCGGCACGCCCGAGCGCGCATTCCGCCGCCAGGTGCAGATGGTGTTCCAGGATCCGTACGCGTCGCTGCATCCGCGCTTCACGGTCGACCAGACGCTGCGCGAGCCGCTGTCGATCCACCGGATCGGCGACGCCGACGCGCGCATCGCGCGCGCGCTGTCGGAGGTCGGGCTCGGCCCGGCGTTCCGCTTCCGCTATCCGCATCAGCTGTCGGGCGGCCAGCGCCAGCGCGTCGCGATCGCGCGCGCACTGATCGTCGAGCCGCGCGTGCTGCTGCTCGACGAGCCGACCTCCGCGCTCGACGTGTCGGTGCAGGCCGAAATCCTGAACCTGCTGCGCCGCCTGCATCGCGAACGCAACCTGACGATGATCCTCGTGAGCCACAACCTCGCGGTGATCGGCTTCCTGTGCCAGCGCGTCGCGGTGATGCAGCACGGCGAGATCGTCGAACAGCTGCGGATCGAGGACGTGCGCGCCGGCCAGGTCGCACGCGACTACACGCGCACGCTGCTGCGCGCGACCGAAGGCTATCGCCGCCTGGATCCGGCGATCGACGAGCCCGCGGCCTGATACGCATCGCCCGACGATATCGCGACCGTTCGCACCGGCGAACATTGCCTGACATGCCGCGACCTCAACGCGGCATGCCGGCCGCCGCCACGCTCCGGCGGCCGGCCATTCCCGCCTCAATCCGCTTCGAATAACGCATAACCGCCAACGCATGGCGGATAGCGTAAATATCGAATGCCGCGCCCGACGAAATCGGCACCTCGACCGATTTCGATAGCGGGACGCGCACATCCCCGTCCTGCCTGCTCCCACGCCCCCTTCCGCCTGATGCCGCCTGCGGCGATCACAAACTTAGTACTTGTACTAGATAAAAATCCAATCGATTCGTACCTGTCGCATTACAAAATCATTACAACCTCCGCATAATTCAATCCGAAACGCGCCATTCTGAGATTTAAATTCAATACGCGCTTTCGAAATTCGAACTTTATTTGGAGCTTTAAATATGAAAAACCTCAAGCGCAGCGCAATCCCATTCCTCCTCGTCGCAGCCGGCGCAGCCTTTTCGTCCACGGCCCACGCGGCAGACGGCACCGTCAGCTTCGTCGGTAAAGTCATCGCGTCGACCTGCAGCGTCGAGGGCGGATCGGACCTCACCGTCCCGCTGCCGCCGGTCAGCACCACGGCGCTCCCCGATGTCGGCTCCGTCGCCGGTCGCAGCGCATTCTCGCTGGCACTCACGGGTTGCACGACGGGCGACGAAAATCCGGTGAAGGTCGGCGTCATCTTCGAGCCCGGCACGAACGTCGATCAGTCGACCGGCCGTCTGACACTCGACGAGAGCGACACGGCTGCGACGGGCATCCAGATCAACGTGCTGGACGCTCAACAGAATCTGATCCCCATCGGCTCCCAAACCGGTGCCAGCACGCAACTCGCCGATATCGACGCCGACGGCAACGCGAAGCTGAACTACTTCGCCGAGTACTACGCGTCCGGCGCCGTGAAGGCCGGCAACGTCAACTCGCGTGTCGAGTACTCGCTGATCTATCAGTAAGGACGAGCGCGTGGAGGTCGCCGCCCCGGCGATCTCCGCCCCGTCGCGCCGCGCGGTGCGGAAACCGCCGATTCAGTCCGTTTCCGTCCGCTTCCTTCCAACGATCCGACTCTCTACGCCTATGAAACTGTTGAAGCTCTTCCGTACGCTGGCCCTGGCCGTCACCGCGTTCGCGTCGCAAGCCGATGCAAGCGTCGTGATCGCCGGCACGCGCGTGATCTTCCCGTCCAGCGAGCGCGAGGTCACGATCCAGCTCACGAACGACAGCAAGCGGCCGGCGCTGGTGCAGGCATGGCTCGACAACGGCGATAGCAGCGCATTGCCCGAGAACATCGACGTGCCGTTCACGCTGACGCCGTCGATCTTCCGGATGGAATCCGGCAACGGCCAGACGCTGCGTCTCGTGCACACCGGCGAACCACTTCCCGCCGACCGGGAATCGCTGTTCTGGCTGAACGTGCTCGAAGTGCCGCCGAAGGTATCCGCGGAAGACAACCGGAACCACATCCAGCTCGCGTTCCGCTCCCGCATCAAGATCATGTATCGCCCCGATGGGCTGGCCGGCAGCGCCGACGATGCGCCGACGCAACTCGACTGGCGCGTGGTTCGCGCCGATGGCGGCTACGCGCTCGAGGCGAGCAACCCGACGCCGTTCGTCGTCAATTTCGGCAACGTCCTGCTGAATTCCGCCGGCCGCAAGCATGACGCCGGCATGGGTTACGTGCTGCCCCGAAGCACGCAACGATTCCCGATCAAGAATCTCGCCGGCGCGCCCGCCGCGGGTGCAACGGTCGAGTTCGGCAGCATCAACGACTGGGGCCGGTCAATCGACATCAAGCGTCCGGTCAGCGTCGCCCCGTAACGCGGCCGAAACCGGCAGCGCGCATCACGCTCGCGGCCGACCGCTTCCCCTTCTTTCGTCCGCCGCCCGTTTTGCCGTCCCGACCAGACGGCCCGGAACCCCGGATTCGACATTTGCCACGCGACAGCGCGCCCGCGCGACTGCGTCGGCAAAACGCATCCGCTCGATCCGACACTATCTGGAGTACTCCTCATGACCTCGACTCGACTGCCGCGTCACGCCGTGGCCGACATGCCCCGCATCAAGCCGATCCATCTGATGGTGGTGGCTTGCGTCGGCGCGTGGTCGAGTGATGGCAGTGCGACGACGCAAACCGCCGCCGAAAGCACGCTCGCGCAAGTCGAGTTCGACGGCGCCTTCCTGCAGAATCGCGGGGGCAAGCATTTCGACGTCTCGCGCTTCGCACAGCGCAACGTGACGGCCCCGGGCGTGTACACCGCCGACATCCATGTCGGCGCCGACTGGATCGGCCGCTACGACGTACGCTTCGCGGCCGCGCCGGACTCGGGCGACGCCCGGCCGTGCTTCGACCGCGCGCTGCTCGAACGCGTCGGCCTCGATTTCAGCAAGCTCGCGCCGGAAATCGTCGCGGAGCTTGACGGCGACCTCGCATGCCTGCGGATCGAGCAAGTCGTGCCGGACGCAAGCGCGGCATTCGACTTCACGCGCCAGGTGCTGCGGCTGTCGATCCCGCAGGCATCGCTCGCGCGCAAGGCACGCGGCTACGTGAACCCCGATCAATGGACCTCCGGCGAAACCGTCGGCCTGCTCGGCTACAACTTCAACCTCTACACGTCGAAGGCCAGCGGTCATACCACCCAGACGCAAGGCTATCTCGGCCTGAACGGCGGCGTGAACCTCGGCAGCTGGCGCTTTCGCCACGAAGGCTCCTTTTCATGGTCGTCGCGCGGCCAGAGCCGGTACCAGAATCTCGCGACCTATCTCCAGCGCGACCTGCCGTCGCTGTCGTCGCAACTCGTCGTCGGCGAAAGCTACACGTCGGGGGAACTGTTCGATTCGACGCAGTTCCGCGGCGTGCGCCTGTCGACGGACGACCGGATGCTACCCGACTCGCTGCGCGGCTATGCGCCCGTGGTGCGCGGCATCGCGAACAGCAATGCGAAGGTGACGATCCGCCAGAACGACGTGACGATCTACGAGACGACGGTCGCGCCCGGCAATTTCGAAATCGACGACCTGTACCCGACCGGGTATGGCGGCGACCTGCAGGTGTCGGTCTCCGAGGCCGACGGCTCCGTGCATACGTTCTCCGTGCCCTACGCCGCCGTGCCGATGTCGCTGCGGCCGGGCATCAGCCGCTACAGCTTCGTCGCAGGCACGCTGCGCAATCCGTACGGATCGAGCCAGCCGCTGTTCACGCAGGCCACGTACCAGCGCGGCCTGACCAACCTGCTGACGGCCTATGGCGGCGTCACGCTGTCCGCCGGTTACGCATCCGCGATGCTGGGTGGCGCCCTCAATACGTCGTTCGGCGCATTCGGCACGGACGTGACGCATGCCATGACCTCGATTCCGGGCACGAAGCGCTACAGCGGTTCGAGCGTGCGCGTCAGCTATGCGAAGTCGGTCGAGGCGACCGGCACCGACATCGCCCTTGCCGCATATCGTTATTCGACGGACGGCTATTTCGGCCTCAACGACGCGGTGCAGGCGCGCGATGCCGTACGGGACGGCCGCCCGGCCAGTTCGGTCTGGCGTCAGCGCCATCGCGCGTCGCTGACGCTCACGCAGCGCCTCGGCGCGACCGGCGGGCGCATCGACGCCACGGCATCGACCGTGAACTACTGGAACCGCTCCGGCTCGGACGTCAACTATTCGGTCGGCTACACGAACCAGTTCCGCAACCTGTCCTATAGCCTGACGGCCACGCGACAGCGCAGCGCCGGCGGCGACATGAGCACGCTCTATTACGCGAGCGTCACGATCCCGTTTGGCCGCGAGCGCCCGATGACCGTCACGGCCAACATGTCGCACGACACGCTCGGCCGCACCCGGCTGCAATCGACGCTGTCCGGATCGCTCGGCGACGATCATGCGCTGTCCTACAGCGTCAGCGCGAACCACGCGTCCGGGCCGAATTCGGGCACCGACGGCAGCGCCAACGTCATGTACCGCACGCGCATGGCTGAAATCAATGCCAGCGCGGGCGCAAGCACGGCCTTCCAGCAGGGCTCGCTCGGCGTGCGCGGCGCGCTGGTCGCGCACCGCGGCGGCATCACGTTCTCGCAGCCGCTATCCGAGACGTTCGCGATCGTCGAGGCGCCGGGCGCAGCCGGCGCGCGCATCACGAACGCGGCAGGCGTCAAGGTCGACGGCAACGGATACGCGGTCGTGCCCTACCTGACGCCATACAGCCTCAATACGGTCGCGCTCGATCCGAAGGGGATCTCGATGGACGTCGAGCTGAAGGAAACCAGCCGGCAGATCGCGCCGCGCGCCGGTGCGGTGCCGCTCATCCGGTTTGCAACCGACACCGGCCGCGCCGCGCTCGTCAGGGCGCCGCAAGCCGACGGCACGCCGCTGCCGTTCGGCGCCGTCGTGCACGACGAGACCGGCAAGGAAATCGGCGTCGTCGCCCAGGCGAGCAAGATCTTCGCGCGCGGACTCAACGACCAAGGCTCGCTGACGGTTCAATGGGGCGACAACGGCCGCTCGGTCTGCCGCATCGCATACGAGCTTCCCGTCGCGCAACGTCGCGGACGATCGCCGGTCGTACAGACCGTCACGAGCGTCTGCCAGGCCGACTCGACGACCGCCGTCACTCAATAAGGAATCCAGATGACCCACCTTTACTCATCGTCCGAATCGCCCCGGGTTACGAGCCGGGCAGGCATCGCGCGCCTGCGCGACGCAGGTGGCGGCGTTGCCCGACGCACGGCCCGCATGATCGCGGTTACGTCGACCTTGCTGCTCGCATGCGCCGCATTGGCGACCGACGCGGCTGCAGCGTCCCTCTATGCGTTCGGGCAGGCAACGGTGTCGAGCCCGTCGAACGCGACGCCCGGAACCACCGTCGCCCGTTATTACTTCACGCCGCAGGACGTTTGCGGCGCGAGCACGTGCCAGATCACGAGCATCAAGATGTATCCCAAGGGCGGCGTGCAGGTGTCCGACGGCCCCGAGCTGGAAACCAATGTGTCCGGCCTGTCCACGCGCATGATCGTCGACGGCGACGTGGCGGTCTCGTCGACGAAGATGACGATGCGCAACACGCTCGAAATCATGCTGTTTCGCGACAGCCGCCAGCCTCAGGATGGGTCGCTCAATACGGGCTTGATCAGCGCCTATTACACGATCTACTACAAGTCCGGCCTGCTGGGCGGATCGTCGCAGGTCTTCCTTGCCGCGAAAGTCAGCTTCATCAACGGAACGTGCTCGATTCCCGACCAGACCGTCACGCTGCCGCCCGTGCAGAACCGCGACTTCAACGGCGTGGGCTCGACCGCCGGCGCGACCGATTTCCAGGTGCAGTTGAACAACTGCCCGGCCGGCTACAACCGAATCGGATACCAGTTGGCCCCGCTGGATGACGTGGTCGTCGGCACGCCCGGCGGCATGCAGTTGCGTCCGGATGCCAGGGCGAGCGGTATCGGCATCCATATCGCCGATGCCGCGACCGGCCAGCCGCTGACGCTGCGAAAATCGCACACGGTGACGAACTACAACCGGGCCACCGGCGGATCGTCATCGATTCTGCTCCGCGCGTCCTACCTGCAAACGGGTGCGAAGATCGGCGGCGGTTCCGTTCATGCCGCGGCGCAGGTCCTGCTCGACTATCAATAACCGACACGCGCCCCCGGCGGCGCCGACATTCGCCCGACACGGCGCCATGCGATACTCGGCCCGCCGTACGCCCAGGTGCCCGCCATCGGGAACCTCGGTGTGCCGTGCCGGTCCACTTCATTTCATCAACAGCCCAACAGCTATAAGGAGGCATCCATGCTGCAATTCATCGAAACCCTGGTGGTCGGGCTCATCGTCGGCCTCCTCGCCCGCGCGCTCAAGCCCGGCGACGACAAGATGGGCATCCTGATGACCGTCGTGCTCGGCGTCGTCGGCTCGCTCGTCGCAGGCTACGTCGGCCGCGCCGCCGGCTGGTATGCGCCGGGCCAGGGCGCAGGCTGGATCGCGTCGATCATCGGCGCGATCGTGCTGCTCGTGGTCGTCGGCGCGGTGCGCAAGCGCACGGGCTGATCGCCGCATCACTCGCGCCGATGCGATACGGCCGCTCGTCATGAGCGGCCGTTTTCTTTTGGCCCATCGCGATTCACCGGATGGTCGGCTCGTTGAGTCCTCAACGATCGAGCGGTGGATCCCTCATCCATCGACGCTCTTCCCGCCAGCCTACGCCCCCGGCAATACCCTGCCTTGCGCCCCCACAAATTTGAGATAAATTGATTGGAGGAATACGGCGTCGTTTGCCTATATCCGTTATTTCCGATTTTTCATTCAAGAGGTCCGATGGATTTGCCGTTTACGCATACAGCATCGCAGCGTTGACGGACTGCCATTCGAGCGGCCCGGCTGCGACGCGCTTGCCCTCTGGAGCCTGTCATGAAGCATCGCCCGTTTGCCGCCTCGGTTGCCCTGGCTGTCTCGCTTCTGGCGTCGTCCTCATCATTTGCCGCCGGCACGGGCGGCATCATCCACTTCACCGGCATGATCGTCGAACCGCCGTGCTCGTTCGCACTCGACACGGCCGACGCCGTGCATGCGCACGTGCGCCCCGACTGCCCGCGCCCGGCCACGGGCCAGGTCGCATTCGTCGACGCGGCCAGCCTGCGCACGCTCAAGACCACGAACTTTACGCAGGCCTCGCGCGCAATCGTTTTACCTGACCGTCCGGGCAACGCGCATGCGCCGATGATCGCGGTCGTCACCTACCAGTAACGCGTGCTGCCGGAGCGGTCGTATCAGTCGCGATGGCGGGCGATCCAGTCGCTGAACGCGCGGATCTTCTGCTGGCTGCCAATGTTCTCCGGATAGACGAAAAAGTAACGGGCGCCGGTCTCGAGCACGATGTCGAATGGCCGTTCGAGCCGGCGCGCACTGACGTCGTCGTCGACGAGCGTCACGTCGCCGATCGCGACGCCGAAGCCCTGCATCGCCGCGTTGGTCGCGAGGTCGAGCGTATCGAAGGTCGGCCCGCGCTCCGCATCGACGGCGCGCTCACCCGCGTGATCGAGCCACGCGCGCCAGTCGCGATGGTCGCGCGTCGGATGCAGCAGCGTATGGCGCGCGAGATCGCCGACCGCATCGAGCGGCACGGTCTGCCGCAACTCGGGTGCGCACACCGGCGTCAACCGCTCGTCGAACAGCGGCAGCGCGCACACGCCGGCGCCCGGCGACGTGCCGTAGACGACCGCCGCATCGAACGGCTCGGTCGAGAAATCGACGACGTGCTGCCACGCGGTCGTGATCTGCACATGGAGATCGGGATGCTCGCCCTGGAAGCGCATGATGCGCGGCAGCATCCAGCGCATCACGCAGGTCGGCACCTTCAGCGCGAGATCGGTGCGCTGCCGCGTGAGCTTCATCGAGATGTCCTCGATCCGCGCGAAGCTCTCGTCGACCACCGGCAGCAATTGCTCGCCCTCCGCCGTCAGCGTAAGGCCCTTCGCGTGCCGCTTGAACAACGGGAATCCGTAATGTGCCTCGAGCGTCTGGATCTGCCGGCTGACCGCGCCTTGCGTGAGGCACAGCTGCTCGGCCGCACGCGTGAAGCTGCGGTGGCGGGCCACGGTCGAGAAGATCTGCAGCGCGTGCAGGGGTGGAAGTCGGCGCATGACGAGGCAGGTAGACGAAACATTCGCGCCGAAGCACGGCGCGGCAAGGCCGCGCGCCGGCACCGGCGCGCGCTGATCGACACGATAAGCCAAACGCCGGCTTTACGCGAGGTGCGTCGGACGCTCAGGCCGTTGCGGTGAGCGCGCCCGTCGCGATGCGCGCCGCCGACGCGACGACATCCGCGCGGGCCGCCGCGTCGGCACTCGGCTGCGTGAACGACACGGCCAGCACGATCGGCGCGCGCGACGGCGGCCACAGCACCGCGACGTCGGTCGTCGTGCCGTAGCCGCCAGTGCCGGCCTTGTCCGCGATACGCCAGCCGGGCGGCACGCCGGCCGCGATCCCGGTCGCGCCGCGCGTGCCGCCGGTCATCCATTCGGTGAGTTGCGCACGCTGCGGCTCGCGCAGCGTATCGCCGAGCAGCAGCAACTGCAGCATGTCGACCATCGCGACCGGCGTCGACGTATCGCGCTCGTCGCCGGGCGCGGCCTGGTTCAATTCGGGTTCCCAGCGGTCGAGCCGGAACACGGTGTCGCCGCTTTCATGCGCGAACGACGTGACGGCCTGCGGGCCGCCGAGCACGCCCATCAGCAGGTTCCCGGCGCCCTTGTCGCCCGACTGCAGCATCGCCGCGCACAGCTGCGCGATCGTCATCCCCGTGTCGACATGACTTTCCGTCACCGGCGAGCCGGCCACGACTTCATAGCGGCGATACAGGATGCGGCGCGGCAGCAGCGATGCGTCGAGCGAACCGCGCGCGAGGATCGCGGCGGCGGCAACGACCGCATAGGTGCCGCACACCGGGAAGCGCTCGCGCGCGTGATGCGCGATGCGCGTGCCGTTCGACGTATCGAGTACGGCAACACCGAGCCGGCCGTTCGAGGCCTTTTCGAGCGCGGCGAGTTCGGCCTGGGCGGCGTGGGCGCGCGCCTGGTCGGCGACGGGCGCCGACGAGCACGCGGCGACAAATGGCGCGGCAACGGCGGCGAGCAACAGCGAGCGGCGTGTCGGAGAATATTCCATGGATGAATGGTGGTCTGTCGGAAACGGTGGCACGGAGCAACGCACGCATCGTCGATACGCACGCGTTCTCGCCGACGGCCGGCTCGCGACGGCATGTGCCGCGCATCCCCAAAAGACGCCCGTCGGCCCCGCGGACGCGGGACTCGCATGAACAAACAGACCCTAGCGTAGCAGCGAGCGCGGCCACGTTCCAGCGGCGCGGCCCGCTTCAGCCTTGCGACGAAGGCAGGTACGGCATCGGATTGACGGGTTTGCCGTCACGCCGCACCTCGAACAGCAACGCGACACGCGAGTTGTCGAGGTCGCCCATCTCGGCGATCGCGTCGCCCTGGCGCACGATGTCGCCGGTCTTCACGAGCAGCTTGCGGTTGTGCGCATAGGCGGTCAGGAAATCCGCGTTGTGCTGGACGATGATCAGGCTGCCGTAATCGTTCAGGCCGGTGCCCGCATACATCACGCGGCCGTCGGCCGCCGCGCGGACCGGGTCGCCCGGGCGGCCGGCGATCTGGATGCCGCGGTTCTGCCCCGGCCGGAACGCGTCGACGATCTTGCCCTGCGCCGGCCATGTGAGCGCCACCCCGCCCGCATGCCGCCTGGTTTCCTTCACGACCTGCCGGTCGCTCGCCGTCGACGCGCTCGCCTGGGCCGCGCCCGTCGAATTGTTCGCGGCGACCTGCGCGCCCGCGTTCGCCGCCGGCGCCTGCAACGGCTGCGGCCGGACGATGCGCAGCACCTGCCCCATGCGCAGCTTGCCGCGCCCGTCGAGCTTGTTCCAGGTGCGCAGGTCGGCGACGCTGCAGTCGTTCGCGGACGCGATGCCCGTCAACGAGTCGCCGCGTTTCACCACGTACTTCTGTGCGACGAGAATCGGCGCAGGCGGCGGCGTCGCGGGCGTGGCCGCCCGCGCGGCGGCAGGCTGGCCCGCCAGCGTGTCGCTCGGCGGAACGGGCGGCGCGCTGGCACAACCGGCCATCACGAGCACCGCGGCCAGGCCAGACAGCCACGCCGACTTGCGGCAAATCTCGTGCAGTTTCATGGACGATCGACTCCGGTTTGACAATCTTTCAAGCATCTCAAAAACGGAACGGCCGACGTGTAACCGGATGCAAACAATGATGACAAACGATCACGAGGCGGGGGTCGGCAGACGCTTGTTACCGGTAATACGGTCGAATTCGGAAAAACTTGACAGTTTTGGGTGCACGATGCGGCAAAAATTTCGCGCCAGGCCATTATTTCGAACGGCTTTCAATCCGCGCATGGCCGCGGCGGACAGGCGAGCCGGCCTGCGCCGGCCGCCCGCTCAGCGCAGCCAGTCGACCAACTCCGCGCACGCCCACGCGACACCGATGCACAGGAACAGCACGTGCAACGCGATCTTGAACGACACGCCCCACGACGAATCGATCCGCATGACAGTCTCCCCCGGTGATATGCAGCCATAATCCGGCATCGATCCCGCCCCGAAAATGCGGAACCGGCGAACGGGGCCTCAAGCCCAGCCTGAGACCGGCGCGGCGGTTCCTGCTAACGTATCGGCCATTCCAATCGTTACGCGCCCCACTGCTCCCACCATGCGCTTCGACCTGACCGACCTGCGGCTCTTCCTGAACATCTGCGAGGCCGGCACGATCACGGGCGGCGCCGAGCGCACCCACATCACGCTGCAGGCCGCGAGCGAGCGCATCCGCGGGATGGAGGACGAGCTCGGCGTGCCGCTGCTGCACCGGGCCAAGTCGGGCACCCAGGTGACCGACGCCGGCCGTGCGCTCGAGCACCACGCGCGCACGGTGCTGCAGCAGATCGACCACATGCGCGGCGAACTGCTGCAATACGGCCAGGGGCTGCGCGGGCATATCCGGCTGCTGTGCAACACGGCGTCGCTGAGCGAATACCTGCCCGACGCGCTCGCCGCGTATCTGCCGCATCATCCGAAACTGTCGATCAGCGTCGAGGAGCGCTCGAGCCAGGAGATCGTCCATGCGATCCGCAACAAGACGGCCGAGGTCGGCATCGTCGCCGATTCGGTGGGGCTCGGCGGGCTCGAACAGAAGCCGTTCCGCGAGGACTGGCTGATCGCGGTCGTGCCGGCCGGGCATCCGCTCGCCGCGCGCGACAAGGTCGCGTTCGACGAGATCGCCGACGCGGATTTCGTCGGACTGACCGACGGCAGTGCGCTGCAGGTCCATCTCGCGGACCAGGCGCGTGCGCTCGGCAAGCGGATTCGCTACCGTGTGCAGTTGAAGAGTTTCGATGCGATCTGCCGCGTGATCGAAAGCGGCGTGGGCATCGGCATCGTGTCGCGCCATGCGGCCGAGCGCGCGATGCAGACGATGGACGTGCGGCTCGTCGAGCTGTCCGACGCGTGGAGCCACCGCAAGCTGACGCTCTGCGCGCGATCGTTCGATGCGCTGCCGAAATACACGCAGGCGTTCGTGTCGTATCTGTCGGGCGAGACACCACCGCGCTGAACGACGCGCGCCATCCGGAACAACCGCGCGAAACACGAGGAGGAAACCGCAGCCATGACCGCAACTGACCTCGCCATGCGCTACCGCGCATACATCGACTGCCTGAACCGGCAGGACTGGCCGGCACTCGGCCAGTACGTCGCCGACAACGTGATCCACAACGACCGGCCGCTCGGCCTGACTGGTTACCGCGCGATGCTGGAGCAGGATTTCCGCGACATTCCGGATCTCCATTTCGAAATCCGGCTGCTCGTGTGCGAACCGCCGCGCGTCGCCTGCCGGCTTCGCTTCGCCTGTGCACCGAAAGGGACCTTCATGGGGCTCGCCGTGGACGGCACGCGCGTCACGTTCGCCGAGAACGTGTTCTACGAATTTCACGACGGCAGGATCCGGCAGGTCTGGTCCGTGATCGACAAGGCCGCGATCGAAGCGCAGCTGTGACGATGCGGGCCATCCCGATCCTTACCGCAATCCGGTCACGGCCATGTAAGTACCGAGCGCGATCATCCCGACGAAGAAGCAGCGCTTGAACGCCTGCTCGCTCATCACGCGCCGCGCGTATTGCCCGCCGACTATCCCCGCGAGCGCCGGCACGAGCGCCAGCGCCGATACGCCGAGATCGACGGTCTGCAGCGCGCCCGTCACGCGCAACTGCAGGCCGAGCGCGATCGTCGACGCAGTAAACGACAGCCCGAGCGCCTGGATCAGGTCGTCCTTCGACAGGCGCAGCGCCTGCAGGTACGGCACGGCCGGCACGACGAATACGCCGGTCGCGGCCGTCACGACGCCCGTCAGGTAGCCGACTGCCGCCGACAGCCACTTCTCGTGACGCCCCGGCGCGGGCAGCCGCGCGGCGGCAAGCCCCCAGCAACCGTATGCGACCAGCACGATGCCGAGCGCCGCGTGCGTCCACGTGCTGCCGGCCGCGAGCGCGGGCAGCCCGCCTGTCAGCGTGCCGATCGTCAGGCCGGCGAGCAGCGGCCATAGACGTCGCAGCAACGGCCCGAACGACGGGCCGAGCCACAACTGCCACACATTGGTGATGAACGACGGCACGAGCAGCAGGCTCGCGGCCGCCGATGGCGGCATCGCGAGCGTCAGCAGCCCCATCGCGATCGTCGGCAGCCCGAGGCCGATCATGCCCTTGACCGCGCCGGCCAGCAGAAAGACCAGCACGATGATCGTCAGCGTATGAATTTGCATGGAAGGCGTTCCGTCGGGTCGAATACGGCGCCGATGGTGAACCACCGTCCCGCCGTCCGCCATCTGGTTTTGCCTGAGGCTGGCTCGGGCCCGTCCGGCCGGCCCCGTCCACCCGGGACCCCGCCATGCGCGCCGCCCGGGCGCTCACGCGCCGTGTGCCGGCCCCCGTCCCTGTTCGCTGTCGAGGTGCGCCATCTGGGAGGCCGGATAACGCTCGCCGGCAGCCGCCCCGGCGGGAACCGCCGCTTCGATGCGGGCGAGATCATCGACCGTTAGTTGCAGTTCAGAGGCGCGCGCCGCATCCTGAAGCTGGGTGCGCTTGCGCGCGCCAACCAGCGGCACGATGTCGTCGCCGCGCGACAGAACCCACGCAATCGCGACCTGCGCCGGATTGCTGCCCTTCTCGTTCGCGATCGCGCGCAGTGCGTCGACCAGCGCGAGGTTGTGCGCGAGGTTCTCGCCCTGGAAACGCGGGCTGGCCGCGCGGAAATCGCGCTCGCCCTGCCGTGCCGCGCTCCAGCCGCCGCCGAGCAGCCCGCGCGACAGCACGCCGTACGCCGTCACGCCGATCCCGAGTTCGCGGCACACGGGCAGGATGTTCGCCTCGATTCCGCGCGACAGCAGCGAGTACTCGATCTGCAGGTCGGCGATCGGCGCGACGGCCGCCGCGCGGCGGATCGTGTCGGCGCCGAGCTCCGACAGGCCGATATGGCGCACATAGCCGGCCTTCACGAGATCGGCGATCGCACCGACCGTCTCCTCGATCGGCACCGCCGGGTCGACGCGTGCCGGCCGGTAGATGTCGATATGGTCGGTGCCGAGCCGCTTCAGCGAATACGCGACGAAGTTCCGGATCGCCTGCGGCCGCGCGTCGTAGCCGGCGAACCCGCCGGCCGGATCGCGCAGCGCGCCGAACTTCACGCTGATCAGCACCTGGTCGCGCGTCCGGCCACGCAGCGCGTCGCGGATCAGCATCTCGTTGTCACCCATCCCGTAGAAGTCGCCGGTGTCGAGCAACGTGATTCCGTGGTCGAGCGCCGCGTGCAGCGTCGCGATACTTTCGTCGCGATCGGCCGGCCCGTAGAAATCCGACATTCCCATGCAGCCGAGTGCGATCGCCGAAACCCGCGGGCCCGTGCGGCCCAGTTGACGCTTGTCCATGTCCGTTTCCTTGCGGTGGTGAATGAATGAACCGGATTCTCGGCGCATTGCGGCGCGCGATAAACGCGAAACGCCCAACCAAATCATTCGACGCTGATTAACAATGGAGGCTGTCCCCCTCCGTACCCACCCCGCATGGACCATCTGCATGCAATGCGCATCTTTGCGCGCGTCGCCCACCTCGGCAGCTTCACGAAAGCGGCCGAGCAGTTGCAATTGCCGCGCCCGACGGTCAGCAATGCCGTCCAGTATCTGGAGAAACACCTGGGCGTGCGGCTGCTGCAACGGACCACCCGGCGCGTCGCGCTGACCGCCGAGGGCACCACGTACTACGAGCGCTGTACACGGCTGCTGGCCGATCTCGACGATGCCGAGACGCTGTTCGACGACGCCGGTGCGGCGCCACGCGGCGTGATCCGCGTCGACCTGCCCGAGCGCTTCGCGCTGAACAAGGTGATTCCGGCGCTGCAGGATTTCCACGCACGCTATCCCGACCTGCGCGTGCTGCTCAGCACGACCGACCGCTTCGTCGACCTCGTCGCCGACGGCATCGACTGCGCGGTGCGGGTCGGCGTGCTGTCCGACACGTCGCTGGTCGCACGGCGCATCGGCGAGCTGGCGCAAATCAACTGCGCGTCGCCCGCGTATCTCGCGCGGCACGGCACGCCGCGCTCGCCGGACGATCTGCCCGACCACGTCGCGGTCGGCTATTTCTCGAGCCGCACGGGCCGCGAGCTGGACTGGGAATATGCGGACATGGATTCGGGTGCGTTGCAGACCGTGAAGATGCGCAGCGTCGTCGCGGTGAACAGCTCGCAGGCGTATCTCGCGTGCTGTCTTGCGGGCCTCGGGATGATCCAGGCGCCGCGCGAGGGGCTCGCACCGCTGCTCGAGGACGGCTCGCTGGTCGAGGTGCTGCCGGAATGGCATGCCGAGCCGCTGCCGGTGTCGGTCGTGTTCCCGAACGGCCGGCATCTGGCGCCACGGGTGCGGATCTTCGTCGACTGGCTCGCGGACACGCTCGGCGACATGCACCGGGCGGAATGACGGCAGCCGGCGCCGGAGCGATCAGCCCCCGGCCCGGGATCGCGCACTCAGAACTTGTGGCGGATCGCGGCGCGCACCGCGAACTGGTTCGAGGAAGATGACGGACCGTCCGTCCCGACCACGTAGCCGCCGTCGGCCGCGGTGCCCGTCTTGTCGCCGGCGACTTTCTGCCAGGCGCCCTGCAGATAGACGTCGGTGCGCTTGGACAGGCTGTAGTCGGCCATCAGCCCGACGGTGTGGTATTTCGGCTTGAACGAACCCGTCGCGGCGTCGAACTTGCCGTCCGTGTACACGTACTGCGCGCCGAGATAGAAATCGGACGTGAGCTGGTACTTGCCGTTGATCTCGAAGTTCTGGAACTTGGTCGCCGTCAGCCCGAGGCCCGAGAACGTCGACGCCGGCAGGTAGACGGTCGACACCGGGTTCTTCACGTCGGTCTTCGTATAGACGAAGCCGACCGTCGCCGAGCCGAACGTATAGTTGATGCCGCCGCCGAAGATGCGCAGGCGGTCGGCGATGAAATTCGCGTCGTCGGCCGCGATCGCGCCCGCGTTGCCGACGCCCGGGCTGTTCGCCTGCAGGTAAGCGGCCGCGACCTGCAATCCGGCGAGCGAATACTGCGCCCCGACGCTGTACTGGCGATTGGTCGCGAAGCCCGTGCTGTTGCTGAAGCTGTAGGTGCCGCCGAACGACAGCCCGTTCCAGTCGGGGCTCGCGTACTTGACCGTGTTGTTGACACGGAACGAGTTGTCCGTGTTGTCGTTGTCGAACGGGTGCGAGAACAGCGTGCCGCCCCAGTTGCCGTTCGCGGTCAGCGGCGCGAGATAGTCGACGACGGAATCGTACTGGCGGCCGAAGGTCAGCGTGCCGAAGCGCGACGCGCTCAGCCCGACGAACGCCTGGCGGCCGAACATCCGGCCGCCCTGGTTGAGCCGGCCGTTGTTCACGTCGAAGCCGTTTTCCAGCGTGAAGATCGCCTTCAGCCCGCCGCCCAGTTCCTCGCTGCCCTTCAGGCCCCAGCGGCTGCCCTGCGCATAACCGCTCGCGAGCTGGTAATCCGCTTTTCCGACCCCATTCACGTTCACGTTGTTCGTGTAGTTGAAGCCTTCGTCGATCAGGCCGTACAGCGTCACGCTGTCCTGCGCGAAGGCCGGCGCGGCGAACGCTGCCAGCGCGGCGGCAAAAATGACGTGGTTCTTCATGACGGATTCTCCGGAGCCGTTGCCGGGCAGGCCGTGCGCCCGGCGCTTGTTTCGTCTGTTTTATATAGGTGGCCCGCAGGGCGGACTACGCGGTGTGCGGCCGCGAGGACAAAATGGTGTCACGTCGCAAACCACCCGTCTATCGGGGCGTGGGCGCGGCGCACAAAGCGTTGCGCTGGTCCAACTGCCCCGTTTCGCGGACTCCCTGATCAGGCTTGTCGGCAACGGCAGATCGGCCCGCCATCCGCGTAAACCCGGACGGCGTCGCATTCGGTGGCACAATGCGCATCCATTCGTCATTTCTTCACGAAGTCATGCTTCACCCCGATTCATGCGCGGCGGGTGCCGGGCGCGCACGCGGCGCACGCCGGCAGGCGGCCCGATGACCGCCGCCGCCCGGGCCGGCCGCTACGCCGAGCTCGATTTCTTCCGCGGCCTCGTGCTGCTCGTGATCGTCGTCGACCACATCGGCGGCAGCATCCTGTCGCGCGTGACGCTGCACGCATACGCGTTGTGCGATGCGGCCGAGGTGTTCGTGTTCCTCGGCGGCTTCGCGACCGCCATCGCGTACAACTCGCTCGCCGAACGGCACGACGAGGCCGCCGCGCGCCAGCGTTTCATCCGCCGTGCCTTCGAGATCTACCGTGCCTTCCTCGTGACGGCCGGCCTGATGCTGCTGATCACCGCCGTGCTCAACGCGTTCTCGATCGACGGTCCGAACATGCCGACCAACGATCTCGACGGTCTGCTCCATAAGCCGCTCGCCGCACTGCGCGACATCCTGCTGTTCCGCCGCCAGCCGTATCTCGCGTCGGTGCTGCCGATGTATGCGTTCTTCGCGCTGCTCGTCCCGCTCGCACTGCCGCTCGCGCGCACGCAGCCGTGGCTGATGCTCGCGTTCAGCGGCTCGCTCTGGTACGCGGCGCCGCACGTCGCGCGCTTCCTGCCGACCGTCGAAGGTGCGCCGTGGGACTTCAATCCGTTCGCCTGGCAGTTCCTGTTCGTGCTCGGCGTGATCGCGCGCTGCCAGCCCGTGTACCAGACGCTCGCGCCGAAGCCGCAGGGCTGGCTGCTGACGGCCGCGTCGCTCGCGATCGTCGCGGCCGGCGCGTATTACCGGCTGCGCATCGAGCCGTTCCCGACCGATCCGTCGATCAAGCAGAACCTCGGCGCGCTGCGGCTCGTGAATTTCCTCGCGATCGCCTGGCTCGCGGCCAAGCTCGTGCACCTCGGGTGGATGAAGAAGGTCGCGCATGCGATGCCGTGGATCGGCACGATCGGCCGCCAGGGGCTGCTGTGCTTCGTCGCCGGCACCTGCATCTCGCTCGCGGTCGACTCGCTGCTTTACCAGGCGACCGAAGGCTATCTGAACGTGCCGCTCGGCCTGACCGCCGACGTCGTCGCGACGGGGCTGCTGTATCTCGTCGCAAAACTCTACGGGCCGCTGGTGTCGCGGCTGCCGTTCCCGTTCCGTTCGCGGCAATGACGCGCCCGGCCGTCATGCGCCGCTGCTACGATAGCGGGCGCCTTTCCTGAAACGTTTCGCCATGCGCCGACTCGCCCTTCCGTTCGCCGTCGCCCTGCTCGCCGGCTTCATCGCCACCGCCCACGCCACGCCGGGCGGGCCCGCGGTTTCGCCGGCGTCGTCCGCGCCCGCAGCCGCGATCGTCCCGCCCGCAACCGTCGCGCCGGCCGCCCAGGAGCCGCCGGTCAACCCCGGCAGCAGCGTCGTGCTGCGCGCGTTCCGCTCGGCGTCGCTCAAGCGCGACTGGTCATACACGGTCTATCTGCCACCCGGCTACAATCCGGAAGGCGCGCGCTATCCGGTGCTGTACCTGCTGCACGGCAATGCCGGCAACGCGAACGACTGGATCACGCAGGGCCGGCTGCAGGCCACGGCCGACACGCTGATCGAGCGCCACGAGATCCCGCCCGTCGTGATCGTGATGCCGCAAGGCGGCACCGACTGGTACGTCGACCGCAAGGAGAAGATGCAGAGCGCGTTCCTGAACGACCTGTTACCGGAAGTCGAAGCACACTTCGCGGTGTCGAACCAGCGCGCGGGCCGCGCGATCGGCGGCGTATCGATGGGCGGGTTCGGCGCGCTGCGTTTCTCGCTGCTCGAACCGGGCCTCTTCTGCGGCGCGATGCTGCTGAGCCCCGCGATCTACGCGAACGAGCCGCCGCTGAATTCCGCCGCGCGCTATGTCGGTGTGTTCGGCGACCGGCAGTTCGATCCGCGCGTGTGGCACGAGCTCAACTACCCGGCGCTCATGCGCGGCTATTTCGCGCGCAACTGGCGCGTGCCGATGTTCATCGCGGTCGGCGACGACGACCTGACGATCCAGGCCGAGTCGAGCGTGCTGTACACGCACCTGCGCCGCGCGCAGAACCCGGCCGAGCTGCGCATCGTCGACGGCGGGCATACGTGGGAGGTGTGGCGCGGGCTGCTCGGGCCGGGGTTGAAGTACGCGCTGGAGTGCGTGAAGTAACGGCGCCGGACGCTTCCACCGTACCGGATCGTTCAGCGTATGTGTGCGCGCATCCGGCCGCGCGGTGTCGCGACATCGAACAGGTCAATCGCGATGTGGACCGGGTGGCCGACCACGCGTGAGCGCGATACGGGCTGGCCGACCCGCACGGGAGGCCGGCATTCCCGACGAACGATCGCGCGACTGCCACCTCGGTCGGTCACCCGACACGACCGCTGATCGCACTGCGTCTTTCAGCTCAAAGCCACGTACCGCCCTGCCGCTCGTTCGGCTCATCGGCGAGCGCGTCGAAATCGTGAATCCAGTCCAGGTGATGCAGCACGCTGTCGCGCTCGCCGAGACGCGCATTGCGCGCCTGCGCGGCCGGCCCGTCGGGCAGGTGCAGCACGTCGGCCGCGGAGATCGACGCGTACTGCACCTTGCGCGTGCGGCCGCGCCGCAGCCGCTCGTACGCTTCCTGCGCCTCGCGCCAGTTGCCGGGGCCGGCCTTCGCCAGTTGCGCGGCCAGCACCATCGCATCCTCGATCGACTGATTCGCGCCCTGCCCGTGATGCGGCACCAGCGCATGCGCGGCATCACCGATCAGCGTCACGCGCCCGCGGCTCCAGCGGCCGAGCGGCGGCCGGTGGAACAGCCCCCAGCGCTGGCTGATCGGCACCGCCGTGATCATCTGCACCACCGCCGGATGCCAGTCCCTGAACAGGCGCAGCTGCTCGCCCTCTTGTGCCGGCATGACCCAGTCGCGTGACGGCCACGGCGACGGATGACGCTCGACCAGCAGGAAGTTCTGGTCGCCGTTGTCGCCGATCGGATAGTGCAGCAGATGCCCGTGCGGCCCGACCCAGAACTGGATGGTCTCGGGATCGGGCAGCAGGTCCATTCGCTCGGCCGGCACCACGCCGCGAAAGCCCGAGCAACCCGAATACAGCACGTCGTCGTAGCCGAGCATCCAGCGCCGCGTGAGCGAACGCGCGCCGTCCGCGCCGATCACGAGATCGGCGTCGACGCGCTCGCCGTTCTCGAAGGTCAGCGTGACGCGATCCGGATGCTGCGCGAGGTCGACCAACCGATGGCCGAGATGAATCTGCTCGACCCCGACCGCCTTCGACAGGATCGCCTGCAGGTCCGCGCGGTGCACGCCCCAGTACGAGCCGCCGAACTGCCGGCGATAGTCGGGCTCGCCGCGATGATGGCCGATCACCGCGCCGCTGCGCCCGTCGCGATAGACGAGACCCGGAATCTCCGCGCACACCGCATCGAAAGCCGGACGCAATCCCATCCGTTCGTAGAAGCGCGTCGCATTGGCCGACAGCGCGACGGCCGCCCCCACCTCGCGCAGCACGTCGGTCTGCTCGTACAGCTGCGCGTCGATGCCCTGCTCGCGCAACGCGAGCGCCAGTGTCAGGCCGCCGATGCCGGCACCGACGATCGCGATCCTCAGATTCGTCTGCATGATGAACGTGTCTCCGATATTCAGATGGTGATCGGTCGAGGCCGCGGCGCGCGTGACCTGCCCGGCGCGCCGGTCGAATCCAGGCGCCGTATCGGTATTGTCAGCAGCGCACCCTCATCCCACAATAAAATGCCGGAAATCTACTTCATCACTGAACGCAATGACGGGAGGCAACGCCGAACCATGGAACTGAGCGAGATCGACCTCAACCTGCTGTTGCTGTTTCAGCGGCTGATGCAGGAGCGGCGCGTGTCGACCGTCGCCGAGCAGATGAACATGAGCCAGCCGGGTGTCAGCAACGCGCTCGCGAAGCTGCGCCGCCGGCTCGGCGATCCGCTGTTCGTGCGCGGGCCGGGCGGCGTGGTCCCGACACCGTTCGCGTTGCGCCTGGCGGAGCCGGTTGCGCAGGCGCTGTCGACGCTGCATGCCGCGCTCAATCCGGAGACCGGTTTCGATCCGCTGCGCGCGTCGCGCACGATGACGATCGGAATGACCGATATCGGCGAAGTCGTGTTCCTGCCCGCGTTGCTCGAACATCTGGCGCGCACGGCGCCGGGCATCGCGCTCAACACGGTGCGCAACACGAGCATCAACCTCAGCGACGAGATGGCCGACGGCCGCGTCGACCTCGCGATCGGGCTGCTGCCGCAACTGCAGGGCGGGTTCTATCAGCGCCGGCTGTTCGATCAGCGGTACGTGTGCCTGTTCCGGCGCGGGCATCCGCTCGAAGACGCGCCGCTGACGGTCGACGCATGGCGGGATGCCGAGCATCTGGTCGTGGTGTCGGCCGGCACCGGTCACGGGCAGGTGGACGACTGGCTGAAGCGGCGCCGCGTGAAGCGCCGTGTGCGGCTGACGGTGCCGCATTTCATGAGCGTCGGCTATATCCTGCAGCGCACCGACCTGATCGCGACCGTGCCGGAACATCTTGCGCTGCAGTTGGCCACACCGTTTTCGCTCGGCTGGCGGGCGTTGCCGGTCACGCTGCCGGGCGCGCCGATTCACATGCTGTGGCATGCGCGCGTGAATCAGGACGAAGGCAACCGGTGGCTACGGGAGGTCGTGGTCAGCCTGTTCGCGGAAACCGGAACACGCGCGCGAAAGGCCGCGCCGGCCCGCAGAAAATAGCGGCGCGAGCGGCGAAACCCGTGGTGCGCGGTACGATGGCGCTTCACGCGGCGCACGATGTGTACGCCGCGCACCTGCCGCCTCTCTCCTCACCTCAACCCGCAGGGAATCAAGCCATGTCTGCCTCGAAGAAGTTCGCCGCCGTCACCGGCGCGGGATCCGGCATCGGTCGTGCCGCGGCCATCGCACTCGCGAACGCCGGATTTACCGTCGCGCTGATCGGACGCAACGAAGCATCGTTGCGTGAAACGAAAGAGGCGATCGCCGCCGGCCATGGCGACGCCCATGCGTTGCCGGCCGACGTCACCGACGAAGCGTCGGTCGAGCATGCGTTCTCGCGGATCGCGCGCGAGTTCGGCCGGCTGGATGTCCTCTTCAACAACGCCGGCCGCAACGCGCCGGCCGTTCCGCTCGACGAATACGAATTCGACGTATGGAACGATGTCGTCGCGACGAATCTGACGGGCGTCTTCCTGTGCGCGCGGGCAGCGTGGCGCCTGATGAAGACGCAAACGCCGCAGGGCGGCCGGATCATCAACAACGGCTCGATCTCCGCCTATACGCCGCGCCCGAACACGATCGCGTACACGGCCACCAAGCATGCGGTGGCCGGCATCACCAAGTCGCTCGCGCTCGACGGCCGTGCGTACAACATCGCGTGCAGTCAGATCGACATCGGCAACGCGGCGACGTCGCTCACCGACCGGATGACGGACGGCGTGCTGCAGGCCGACGGACGCATGGCGCCTGAGGCGCGCATGGACGTCACGCATGTCGCGAACGCAGTCGTTCAGATGGCAAGCCTTCCGCTGGATACGAACATCCTGAACATGACGATCATGGCGACCACGATGCCGTTCGTGGGGCGCGGATAAAACTTCGGCACGCCGGCCCGCGCTGCCGCTCACGCCGACCGGCGCGCCGACGAAATCGTCCTTGACAAGTTGCGAGGCGCAACTAATATTGCTTGCGACTCGCAACTTTTTCGCGGACTGCTCATGGACCTCATCGATATTCCGGCAAAGCCTCGCGACGCGACGATCCTCGAGCTGCGCGATTTTTCCCGCAAGCTGGTTCGCGAACTGGGTTTCATGCGCGCGACATTGGCCGATAGCGATCTGGCGCCATCCGCGGTTCACGCCGTTCTCGAAATAGGAATGGCGCCCGGCATCAGCGCGAAAGATCTGGGCAGCATTCTGCGTCTGGACAAATCGAATACGAGCAGGCAGCTTTCCCGGCTCGAAACGGCCGGCTTCGTGACGCGCCGCGTCTCGCCCGACGATGCGCGCGCGACCGAGTTGTACCTGACTGCCGACGGGCAAAAACTTCGCAAGAAGATCGACCAGTTTGCGACACGTCAGGTATCGAATGCGTTACGCCGGATGGTTCCGGCCGACCAGCAAACCCTCGTCCGCGCCCTCGCGCTGTATAGCGATGCGCTCGCGCAAGACAACGGTGCCGAGGCACCACCGCCACCGAATCCGGACGCCGGGCAAATTGTCGACGGCTACCAACCCGGATGTATCGGCGACATAGCAAGCCTTCACGCGCGGTTCTATTCGGAACACTGGGGATTTGGCGCTTTCTTCGAGAAAAAAGTGGCAACCGAACTCGCGGAATTTGCCGGCACGCTGCCAGCCGAAGGCAAGGCTCTGTGGCTCCATGCCGAAAACGGCCGCGTGCTCGCCTCTGTCGCAATTGACGGGAACAAGGCCACGGGAATCGCACACTTGCGATGGTTCATCGTCGACGACGCCTTGCGCGGCGCCGGTATCGGCCGGCAACTGATGACGCGCGCGATGCGTTTCGTCGACGAGCAGCAGTTCGGCGAGACCTATCTGTGGACGTTCAAGGGCCTGGATTCGGCACGTCACTTATACGAATCGTTCGGCTTTACGCTGACCAGCGAATCGGAGGGCGCGCAATGGGGAACCCACGTCATCGAGCAGCGCTTCAGCCGGCGGCGGCCAAGCCGATAAGCCGGATAAGTCGCCGCACTATTCATCGATCGTGATAGATCGCGAGCCAGACCGACGGTTCGTCCGGATGCGTCCACGCGACGCGATGCCGGCAATGCGGTTCGATCAGCACATGGTCGCCGGGGCGCATGTCGTGCAGTGTCGCGTCCGCTTCGAATTCGAGCACGGCCGCGCCTGACAGCAGCACGACCCATTCGGCACGGGGATCGTCATACCAGAATCCGTCGGGACTCGCGTGCCCCATCGACACGATGCGCTCGACGTTCAGGCGCGGCCCCGCGACAAGTATGTCGATCCGTTCGTCGTCGCCGCGCGCCGCTTCGGTGCTGAACAGGTTGCCGGTTTGAAGTTGCATGGTTGGACCCTCGCGTCGCCCGTCGTTCGACGGCGGTTGACGTCCACTGTAGCGCGGCGGCCGTCGTTGCGGCGAACTCGTTTGCGGGCCCCGGCAAGACCGACACTCAGGCGGCCGCCTCGTCATCGATATCGCGCGCCGTCGGTTCATCACGCACGATCGGATGATGGGGGCCTGTCAGTTGCAGCAACGCTGCAATGCTGCGACGCGTCACGCCGGTGGCTGAAACGCGGCGACCTTGTTGCGGCCCGTCGCCTTCGCGTAGTACAGCGCCTCGTCGGCGGCCTTGATCACGCTGCCGGCCTCCTCGTCCTCCTCGGGCGTCCAGCTCGCGAGGCCGATACTGGCGGTGACGTGCCCATGTTCGCTGCCGGCGTGCTCGAGCGCCAGTTCATCGATCGCCGCGCGAATTCGCTCGGCGATCTGGGCGGCGCCCGTCTCGGGCGTATCGGGGAGCAGCACGACGAATTCCTCTCCGCCGTAGCGGGCCGCGGTATCGGCGGGCCGGCGGATGTTCTCGCCGATGCAGCGCGCAACCGCGGCCAGTGCGTCGTCTCCCGCCTGGTGGCCGTAGGTGTCGTTATAGGCCTTGAAGCGGTCGACATCGACGAACAACAAAGAGAAAACCGATCGCGCTCGCCGTGCGCGACGCCATTCGCGATCCAGCACTTCCCCGAAGCTGCGGCGATTGTTCAGCCCGGTGAGACCGTCGGTGCGGGCGAGCAACACGAGTTCCGACTCGGCGCGCATCCGCCGCCGGAGTTGCGTGCCGAGCATGACGGACACCGCGATGAAGGCGGCGCCGAACGTCGCCACCAACCCACCGATCGTCGCGGCCCGGTGCCGCCACGCCGCATAAATATCCTGTTCCGCTTCGGCGACCATGATGACCAGCGGCAGCTTCGGCAGGTGCCTGAAGTAGTAGAGACGGCGCACCCCGTCGAGCGCCGAGGTTTCCGAGAACACGCCTTCCGGCGCGGTCTGAAACCGCTTGAAGGTCGCGGCCTGGCTGATGTCGCGGCCGATCGTGTGGGCGTCGTACGGCTGACGCATCACCACGACGCCGTCGCTGCCGATCAGCGAGATCGAACCGTGCTGCCCCAGTGACAGGCCGGCAAACAGATTGTGGAAATACTCGAGATTGACCGCAATGAGCACGACGCCGGCAAACGAGCCGTCCGGGTTCGAGATTCGCCGCGTGAGCCCGATGCTGGGCGACCCGCCACGCAGGCGCGACGTGAACGGGTCGCTGACAAAGAGTCCGGCATCCGGATTGTCACGATGGACGGTGAAGTATTTACGGTCGGCGAAATTGCCGTGGCGCGGCACGTCGTTGGCCGAATCCAGGACGATGTTGCCGGCGGCATCGAGTATCAGCATCGAGCCGAGAAATTCCGCCGTCATCGCATTGTCGAACAGCACGGCGCGCCGCAGGCTCGCGGGCGCATTCATCACGTCGGGACGTTTGAGGCCTTCGATGACCGCCTGCAGCGAAAGGTCGTAGAGTTCGAAGTTGCGTTCGATGTCGCGCTCGGCGATGAGGCCGAGATTGCGGGAAGTTTCGCTCGCCCGCTCGCGCGCGTCGTTGCGGCTCTGGAACAGCTGCAGCACGCACAGACCCATTAGCGCGCAGGCGATCACGATACCGACCACGACGATGGTATAGGGAACCGCCGACCTGGATTGCATGTGTCTCCTCGATGATCAAGCGTGTGCGCGGGCGCACCACATGATTACTTCATACTAAAAAAGGCGCAGCGGCATGGCAAGCGGGGGAACCCGACCATCACGCATCCGGATCCGGAATCCTGGCCGACTGAATCACGACCAGCGTATCGCCCGTCTCGATCCGGCACGGTGGATCCTCGTAGAACGACTGAATCTTCCCGCAGCGATCGAGCCCGACGACGATCGCGCCCGGCACGACGTTCGTCATGCAGCCGATCTCGTGCGGCAACGCCTCGCGCTCCACCAGCGTCGCCCGCCCGCGCGTCGACAGCATGTCGTTCACGAACGGCACGATGTAGCGGCTATGCACCGCATCCGCGAGCAGCAGCGCGCCGATCTTCGTCGACGACACGATCACGTCCGCGCCGGCCTGCCGCAACTGCCGCTGATACAGGTTCTCCTGGATCCGCACGACGATCTTCGTCTCGGGCGCGATGCTGCGCACCGACAGCGTCAGCAGGATCGCGGTCGGATCGTCGGTCACCGAGATGATCACGGCCTTCGCCGCCCGCACCTGCGCCTGCTGCAGCAGGTCTTCATGCGCGGGATCGCCGAGCAGCCCCGTCACGCCGAGCGCCGTCGCGGCCTCGAGCGCCTGCTGCTGCGCATCGATCACGATGATCGTCGACGGGTCGACGCCGCTTTCGAGCAGCTCGCGCACGGCGATCGACCCCGACAGGCCGTAGCCGCACACGACGATGTGATCGGACAGCTGCTTCTGCAGGCGTTTCATGCGGAATTCCTCGATGACGCGCTGGATCACGAACTGATACGCCGTGCCCAGGAAGATGAACCAGATGCCGATGCGGATCGGCACGATGAAGAACGCATCGATCAGACGCGCGCGCGCCGTGACCGGCACGATGTCGCCATAGCCGACCGTCGCGACCGTGACCATCGTGAAGTACACGAGATCGGCGACGTTCATCGGCGTGCTCTTGGTCGAATCGCGCAGGCCGTCGCGATCGAGATACAGCACGAGAAACGCGAGCATGCACAGCGCCACGACCGCGCCGAGACGGAACAGCAGCGTGTGATGCGGTGACGTCGCGGGGCGCGTGAACAGCGTGCGTGCACGCGGCGCCCGCCACGGATCACGGGTACGACGCAGGCGTGAGCGCAACGAGCGACGTTTGGCGGAAGGCGTTGCCAACGGGGGATTCTCCTGAAGGATGCGGGCTCGATTCTACGACGGGAACATCCAGGCGCGTCCGCAACCGGCCCTCCGCAACCGGCCGGCCGCTACAGCATGCTGCGCGGCCGGACCATCGTTCCGTCGACGAAACGCCGGGCACGGAACGCCGACAGATCGAGCGACGGCTCGCCCGTATCGACCCATTCGGCCAGCAGCCGCCCGACGATCGGCCCCATCGCGAAGCCGTGCCCGCAGAAGCCGGTGGCGATCGCGAGCCCGGACGGCGTGCCGGGCGCGTCGATCACCGGAATCCCGTCGGGCAGCACATCGATCAGGCCGCCCCATGCCTCGACGATCTGCGCGTCCTTCAGCGCGGGAAAGATCGCCTTGAGCTTCGCGAGCGCGCGCGGCGCATGCGCGCGATTCGGCTGCGGTTGCGGATCGCGCGGCTCGATCGGCCCGGCCGCGCCGCCGATGCGCGCGCAGACATCGCGCAACGCCGCCGCATTCAGACGCAGCCGGAATTTCTCGCGCTGCGACCAGAACTGCGGCCAGAACAGGCTCAAGCCGCGCAGATGGCCGAGCGTCAGGTCGACGTCGACCTGCATGTCGTCGGCGAGATTGATCGTGCCGTTCCTGCGTTGCCGAATGCCGAGGCCGTGCCCCCAGATCGTCGACGCGGACACGTCGGGCAACACGTTGGTGCGCATGCAGGTGCCGCGCACGGCCTGCTGCGGCAGCCGGATGCCGACGCCGTCGAGCAGCCGGAAGCTGGTCGCGCCGGCCGCGCAGATCACGCGCCGGGTGCGGATCGTGCCGCGCTCGGTCACGACGCCGACGACCGCGCCGCCGGCCGTCTCGATCGCCGTCACGCCGCAGCCTTC